>CABUDZ010000005.1 GCA_902490445.1 uncultured Collinsella sp. | reverse complement strand
GCTTTCTAAACTACAGGCCGACTGGCTGGTTTTTAAGTAAATTTGCCCCTATCCAAAACAAGCGTCATGAACGGAAAAAAACTCACACTCCTTGTCATTCTGCTGCTGATCCTCGATCAGGCCCTCAAGATATGGGTGAAAACCCACATGACTCTGGGAGAGGCCATCATACTCATCCCGGACTGGTTTCAGCTCTACTTCATCGAAAACAAAGGTGCGGCCTTCGGCATGCACATCGCCACGCCGGGAACGATGGACTGGGGCAAGCTGCTTTTAGGTCTTTTCCGGATCGGCATGGTCGTCGCACTGATCTGGCTGATTCGCCATTTCATGCGCAAAAAAGCGCCCAAAGGAGTGTTGATCGGATTCGGGCTGATTCTGGCCGGAGCGATCGGCAACATCATCGACAGCGCCTTTTACGGGCTGATCTTCTCGGCCTCCACACCCGACACGGTCGCCCATTTCGGAGGCCACTACGCAGGATTCATGATGGGCAAAGTCGTGGATATGTTCTACTTTCCGCTCTTTCAGTGGAACAGCGTTCCCGGATTCCTCGATTTCCTGGTCGATAGCCGCAACTACTTCTTCGGTGCAGTTTTCAACCTGGCCGATGCTTATATCTCGGTAGCCGTGGTTTATCTGCTGATTTTTCACTATAAATACTTCAACAAGTAGTTTTTTTCGAAAAAATCGCCCCAAAATATTTGCATTTAAGAAAAAAGTATTACTTTTGCACACCGTAATTCCATGATGCCCAGGTGGCGGAATTGGTAGACGCGCACGTTTCAGGTGCGTGTGTCGAGAGGCGTGCAGGTTCGACTCCTGTCCTGGGCACCAGAACCCCGTCAGAGTTTCCTCTGACGGGGTTTTGCTTTTTCCATACAAGGCGTCATCCCTGACGAACGCAATACTCCGACACACCCCTTCGCACTGTCCGACGACGCTCCTCTTTTCCGGATGACAAAATTTTCCCATTGGGTCCGTACGCATTTCTTCTCCGATCGCGTTCTATAAATGCGACAGAAAAACAGTATCTTTGTTTCATGCTCCAAGAATTTCTGCAATACTTAGCGACGGTCCGCCGCTTTTCCCCATTGACGGTGCAGAATTACCGCCGTGACGTGACAAACTTCCTTGAGTGGCTCGATGTTCCGAAAGCGGATTTCGATCCCCGGCGAATCACCGTGGAAGACGTCCGCGAATGGATCGTGCACCGTACGGAAACAAAACATCTGGGAGCCGCCTCGATGAACCGGGAGCTCTCCTCCCTGCGGAGTTTCTTCCGTTACCTCCACCGTACGGGGCGAATCGACAAAGAGGTCATGTACCGCATCCACGCACTGAAAACCTCCCGGCGAATCCCGGCATTCGTTCCCTCGACACGCATGGAGGGGATTCTCGACGAACTGGACCGGGAGAGCGAAAGTCCGGAATTCAAATTTGTCCGAAATTCGCTCATCGTTCTCCTGTTTTACAGTTGCGGACTGCGGCTTGCGGAACTCGTAGGTATCGACCGCGACGATTTCTCGGGCGACTATACCGCACTCAAAGTCCGTGGCAAGGGCGATAAAGAGCGTATCGTCCCGATCCTGCCGCCCGTCCGGGAAAAAATTTTGCACTATTTGGACGAAATTGACCGGCAGGGAATTTGCATTTCTAAAGAAAAAGCACTATTTTTAAATCAGCAAGGAAAACGAATCTCCCGCAGCACCGTCTATCGGACCGTACAGAGCCAATTGCGACAGGGCGGCGTTCAGGGCAAAAAGAGTCCGCACGTACTCCGGCACACCTTCGCCACCGAATTGCTCAACAACGGCGCCGACATGAGGGCGATACAAGAATTGCTCGGACATGCGTCCCTGCAGGCGACGCAGGTCTATACGCACAACAGCATCGCCAAGTTGCAGGAGATCTATTCCAAAGCTCACCCGCGCGAGAAAAACGGAGCGGAGCAAACAAAACAACAGAATTGATCGGCCGGAGCACAGTTCCGCAGATAACGAACCTTATAAAACATAGTATTATGAACGTACAAATTCAATCCGTAAAATTCGACGCCGACAGGAAGTTGGTCGAATTCGTAGAGCACAAAATGGACAAACTCGACCGTTTTGTCGAACGGGCTATCGGAGCCGACGTCATATTGAAACTGGATAAAGACCACGAACTCGGAAATAAAGTCGCCACGATCAACCTCCATATTCCGGGAGACGACCTGGTGGCCGAGAGCCGGGGCAAAAGTTTCGAGGAGGCGGTCGATCTCTCGATCGAAGCGCTCAAACGCCAGATCGACAAGTACAAGGGCCGGCTCGAAAAATAGAATAATGTTATGGTAATGCATAGCGGCGACCTTAAAAGGTCGCCGCTATGCATTTATTCACCTCATTTTATCCGTAAAATTCCATCGTATTATATCAATCGAGAAAATTCAGCAATGCAAATGACGCGACAAGCGGCCAAAACAGAAAAGCCAACACAATTCCAACGAGCAATAAAAACACCGCTTCTCCGAAACTAAATACCCCACAAAGGGTTAAAATAACGAGAACGATAAAATAACCGATAAAATTAAACAAAACGGCTCCTACTACCAAAGAAACATAACCGAAAAAAGAAGAGAGACATCCAGTGGTTTCCCGGGTCGATTCGGGTTTCCTCTGATCCGTCGGAATAACCTTTATCACCGTTTCCTGTTGGAGAGGCCTTATCAAGTAAATCGAATGTCCGCATCGGGGACATGTCGGAGCATAACGCGACACCTCCAATCCGCAAGCAGGACAATGGATCAACAACGACTCTTCGGAATTATCTTTTACCTCCGGAAATAAAGTCAAATCAACCGCCGACGCACATTCATCGTTTGACAAGGATTCCTTTCGCATATTATCCTTTTTCTTCTTCAAGTGCCTCCGCCATACAAGTAACACAACTATTCCCGCAAGTGTTAACCCAAGTAAAATTTCCACAAAAGCATCCATCGTATTAAACACTTTTAGCAATTTAATTAGAAGCCTGCTTCAAGCCTAAAACACCCACTATTTCACTAAAATCACTCCTTCTTCCGCCACTCCTGCACTTCATTCTCCCGTCCGAACGGATTACGAGTCATCAACCGTCGTGTCTTCTTTATGTCGAGTTTCTCCTGATTCTCGGACAAATACGCTCCGATTTGGGAATGAACCCGATGAAATACACGCGACCGATCGTTTTTATAGGCCGCAAATAATAACTCGACATAGATAATTTCATGTTTATCGACAAATGCCTCGATAAAATTGCGGGTCGTAAAAATTTCACCCGCCATCTCCGCAATCACCTCTCCGGCATACTTGGTCATTACTTCATAAACCGATTGTTCGTTTTTCTGTTCCATAGTTTTTTCTTATTTCAGGGTTAAAAATTATAGTCGTAAAGCAGCTCGAAATCATCCAGGCAAAGGATTCTGGAGCCTGCATCACAGGCAATTATCAAATGAGTCGGTTTCCGGTCTGTTCGTAAATACTCCAGAGGAATCGTAAATTGCTGCCAATCGACATCCTCAGCCACTTGCAATTCACCGTAAGCAATCAAATCGGAACAGGATGGATCCAAGGCCTCTTCAAGATACTGATCAACAACAGGATGCTCCGGGATTTTAACGTCATGATCTGGTGCCGGAGACCATGTTCCCAATGCGATCCTAATTGTCGCCTCCTGCTCCTTCGTATCTGTACTCATCACGTTCCTGCATTGCAACCACCCCCGCAAAGCAGTCGGTGTCGCTTCGAAAAGCTGTCCGTAAATATTCCAAAGCATTGAAAGCACCCCAATAACACCACTACCAGCAGCAGGATCTACATTTATCCCAGTAAAAATATGCCCTCCATATAAATCTTTTACTATACTACCCCACTCTTCTTTCTGGAGTTTCACGGCATATTTCCCAGAACTCCCGGGGCGAATCGTCGGTTGGGGCAATCCCATCTCTGGGTAACCCCTCACGATTGAAGTTGCCCAAAACGCCCCCTCCTCCGAGAAATTCCACTCTTCAAAGTCGCCGTTCGGGAGTTTCAATGCGGGCAGCGTAGTCACGATATGAATCCGACTCTCCTCATCTCGCCAGCAGGCCATTATCTCGTAGGTCGTCTCTGGTTCGGCTTCTACGTGTGCAGAAAAACCGTTGCTCGAACCCGCTCCGGCAACTTCCACCCACTCTTTATCACCTTGTTTCCGATAACGGAAGCCCGCCTGCGCAACATCGGATGCACACGAGCCGGACAACCAAATCACCTGGGTCCAGACATCGGCACGTTCGAGTCTGACGTTGACAGAGCCCGAAGTAGCCTGTGTAAAACAGATACTGTCCAGTAAATTCCCCTCGGAATCCACCAGTCTAACCGTAGCCTGGCGGCTTTTCACATCGGAATTGGGGCGGAAAGAGAATACGAGCGACTCTTCTCGCTGATCGGTACGGGAGGTCTCCACACTGATCCACGTCCGATCTTTCTCAGCAATCTCAACCGTGTAATCGATGTTCGTAATAAGCATTACTCGCAAAGAGGTGCCTTCAGCCTCGATAAGGTAGGAGTTGGCGGAAAGATCAAAAACAACATCCGATTTCGCCTTGACCTCTAAATCGATATAACGGCTTACTGTCTCGTTCCCTTCATCGGAGAGGATCACGACAATCCGCTCGTCCGTCGCAGCATCGGGCAGATAGATAACGATTTTCCCCGACCAGTAATTCGTTTCGATGACCTGAACCCGATAGCCGTCCGGAGCGACAACCCTCACTCGTGCATTTTCACTCGCCCCTTCCAACGTATATCCAACCTCACAGGTTTCACCGGCAACAACCTGCAGCGGCATTGAACAGTCGAATACAATATTCAAATTCCCCGACCCTCCATCCGGTCCATCACCACTACACCCCGCCAACCATAGACAGGCGGCCAATAAAGCAAGCATTTTTTTCATAATTATAAAAGTCTGTTGCCACCCGGCTCCGACATGGCGGGTTATAATTAGGGGATAAAAAAGAAAGTGTGGAGCCGTTCGTTTATCTGATAAGAGGTTCTGACAAAACCCAAGACGAATAAACCAACACAATACCCCACACCTGTTCAGTATGGAGCGATTGGAATAATATACACATACCGAAACAGATGATGAGTGTTGTCGTTATCCTCGTCTTGCTTGAAACTGTCAGATTTCTTATCAAGGATAAAAGCGAAACACTTTCATCAAAATATGTCTGTCGGACGAAACCGACACCACAAAACTATAAAATATTTTGTTCCGGACAACACTCGAGGGGGTATTGTCCTGCAAATTTCCAAAAACAGCCCGTTATAAATACGATTGCGGAAAAAAGAGTATTTTTGTGCACTGAAACCGACGTTTCCAATGCGCTATACGAACAAGAAAATCCTGAAAATCACCTTCCCGGTGCTGGTCTGCCTGCTGATGGAGCAGTTGATCGGACTGACAGATACGGCCTATCTGGGACGCGTCGGAGAGGCGGAATTGGGGGCTTCGGCCCTGGCGGGTATCTTCTACCTGATGATCTTCATGCTGGGATTCGGGTTCAGCATCGGCGCCCAGATTCTCATCGCCCGCCGCAACGGAGCCAAGGAGTATTCGCAGATCGGCCCTCTGTTCATGCAAAGTACGGCGTTCCTGCTGTTGATGGCCCTCGTGCTGTTCATCCTCTCGAAAGTCTTCGCAGCCCGCATCATGGGAGCCCTGATCGAAGCTCCCGATGTACGGGAAGCCGCCGTCCGGTACCTCGACTACCGGGTTTACGGTTTCTTCTTCGCCTACGTCGGGTCGATGTTCCGGGCATTCTATGTCGGCACGACCCGCACGCGCATCCTGACGATCAACTCGATCGTCATGGTACTCACCAATGTCGTATTGAACTACCTGCTGATCTTCGGAAAATTCGGATTCCCCGAAATGGGCATCGCCGGCGCTGCAATCGCCTCTTCTATTTCGGAAGGCGTATCCGCCCTCTTCTACATACTCTACACCCGCTATCGGACCGACTGGCGCCGCTATAAATTCCGATTCACGGGATTCGACTTTTCCCTGCTGAAACAAATCCTGAGCCTTTCGGTCTGGGTGATGATCCAACAGGGCGTGGCTTTCCTCGCGTGGTTCCTCTTCTTCCTCTGCATCGAACACCTGGGCAAGCGCGACTTGGCCGCCACGAACATCGTGCGGGCCGTATCGTCGCTGATCTTCATGTTCATCAACGCCTTCGCCTCGACAGCCAGCTCCCTGGTAAGCAACCTGCTCGGCGCAGGCTATGCCGAACAGATCATGCCCCTCTGCCGGAAGATGATCCGCCTCTGTTTCTGCTTCGTCCTTCCGCTTTGCATCCTGGCGGCCGCGATTCCTTATTGGACGCTCCGCATCTATACGGACGACGTATCTCTGATCGAATACGCCATCCCTTCGCTCTGGGTGATGCTGACGACCAACATTCCCTGCACGGCCGCCTTCGTCTATCAGTTCAGCGTATCGGGTACGGGCAACACCCGCACGGCCCTCACGATCGTCGCCTGCACCAGCATCGTCTATGTCGCTTATACGGCGCTGCTGGTTTACGGACTGCATGCCGACGTCGCACTTTGCTGGACCGCCGACCATGTCTATTACGGCTGCACCCTCACGGCTTCCTATCTTTATATGCGTTACGGCAACTGGCGTGCCCGCAAGATCTGACACCGGACAACACCGCTTCATAAAAAATACCTCTCCCACCGGGGAAGAGGCATAAAAAAAGAGTATCCTTTGGGGATACTCCCGTAAGTTCCGAAAAGGGAAATTACTTGGCAGCTTCAGCAGGAGCCGGAGTCTCTGCCGGAGTCTCGCAGGCCGTTGCGCAGCTATCGGCTTTCTCGCAAGCGGCAGCCTCCTCGCAGCAAGCAGGAGTCTCTACGACCTCGGTAGCCTCAACTTCAACGGTTTCAGCCTGTTTTGCCTGTTTGCCGGCGCAGCTTACCATGGCAGCGGCAGCAACGACAATCATCAGAGATAAAACTTTCTTCATAGTTTTAATTATTAAAGGTTTTTAACGCGGCAAATATATAGATTCGGGTAGAATCTATCAAATTTTTTTCGTTATTTTTAATCTTTTGGAAAATTAACGAATCAGGTCGGCCACCGTGAGATCTTCACGCATCAGATAAGCCTCCGGAAACTGGCTGCGAATCTTGCCCAGCAACACGATCGCCTCCTCGGAAGTGACGCAATTTCCGGCAGAAACCTTGAAATAGGGATTTTCATAAACCAGATAGACCGGAATATCCGGGAATGCGGTTTCGAACGTCTGCTTGGCGGCAAGCGCATTGGCCCGGGCCTCCGCTCCGTTATCGAAGAAAATACCGATTCGGTACCCTTTGAACCGGATGCGGTCGTTACTCTGGCTCTCCCGGCTCACGACGCCCGCAGCATCCCCGTGCTCCACTACGGTAACGGCTGCCGAACCCGCAGGCTGCGACAGGTGCTCCTTGAAAGAGGCGAGCGACTGGGCCGAAACGCCGCCATACAATCCGAAAACAAACAGCAATGAAACGATTATCCTGTACATAGTCACTTTTTTCTTAAACCAGTCGGAACTTCCCGGATACACTATTCGAACGGAAACTCCTCCCGGACAAAGATAGTGAAAGGTGAGAGCAATCGTGCGGGCTTGCACGCAAAGATTGCTGAACCGAATCCTATCTTCTGCAAAGATAGTGAAAGCCGAGAAGAAAACGGCAGGAACCTGCTCCCAGTTTCCCGAAGCGTATCTCCTATCTTCGGTAAAAATAAGGAAAGGCACACGGCAAGCCGAACCTAACGTTCTGTTTTCCTCCTCCTTGCATGGCAGAGTTTGCAAGTGTTCTTGACGCATGCTTCGAGCGTCGGTCGCTTGAGCTTATCCGAGGCGCATCCTATCTTCTGCAAAGATATTCAAAAATTCGGAAAAAGGCATCCTTTCGAAAGAAACACGGCGCCGCACGGCCCCCGCCCGCAGCGTCATCCGCACTTCGACCTCCAGCCGGGCGTAATCCCCCTCCTCCAATCGCTTCCGAAGGACCATTCCGGCGGCGGCATCGGGAAAATCGAATTTCCAGCGACTGCACACCGGGCCGCGACTCCGCCCGGGAACTTCGACAGAACCCCTCAACACGGCACGTCCCAGCGAACCCGCTCCGGTGAAAAATTCCAATTCAGCCTCCTCGAGCCGCAGCGTGCGGCGGGACGCATTTTCCACGTCAAACGTCAAATCCAGACCCACCGTACCGTACTGACGCACCGCCACCTCTTCTCCGATCCGGACCTTTCGGGCCAGGGACGCGCCGCATCCGCTCAAGAGTGCGGCGAACAACACCGGCAATACGTATTTCAACAAGGTTCTCACGCGAAGGTCCTATTTTTCTCCCGTATATATCTGCGCGATTCCCAAACTCTGGGAACGGGCCCTGCAATCCTTGAATCCCGCCTCGCGCATCATCGCCATAAAACATTCCGGAGCCGGAAATTCATCCACCGAAGCAGGCAGGTACTCGTATGCCTTGCGGTCTTTGGAGATCATCCCGCCGATAGCGGGCAACAGGCGATGGCTGTAAAGACCGTACACCCTTCGGAACAACGGATTGCGAGGGGTCGAAAACTCCAGGATAACGACCTTCCCGCCGGGCTTCAGCACCCGGGCGATCTCCCGGAGCCCCGCTCCGAGATCCCCGAAATTACGCACTCCGAAAGCCACCGTCACCACGTCCACCGACGCATCCGCCACCTCCAGGCGCTCCGCATCCCCGAGCGAAAGCACCACCCGTTCGTCCAGTCCGCAGGCCGTCGCCTTCCGGCGGGCCTCCGCAAGCATATTTTCCGAAAGATCGACGCCCAATACCTGCACGCCCCGCATGCGGCGGGCCATCGCCAGCGCCAGGTCGCCCGTACCGGTCGCCACGTCGAGAATCCGCCGGGGCTGCATCCGCCGCACGATCCGCACCACATGCCGACGCCACAATTTATCGATCTGAAACGAAAGCGTGTGGTTCAACCGGTCGTACGCCGGAGCGATGCGGTCGAACATCTCGCGCACCTGTTCTTTCTTGTCCTGCTCTGTATCGTATGGTTTCATCTTTTATGTACTTTATGAATCGTAACGGATCGCCTCCACCGGTTTGACCTGTGAAATGATCGAAGCCGGAAGCATCAGCAACGTTAAAATCACGGCCACGACTCCCGCATTGAGCGCCAACCACCACCCCACGCCGAACGCGACGGGCACCTCCGACAGCATATAACCCTCGGGATCGAGCGGGATCAGGTGGAAATAATATTGCAACAGACAGATTCCCAAACCGATCGCATTGCCCCACACGACCCCTCGCAAGATGAGCATCAAGGCCCGGTAGAGAAAAATCCGGCGCAGCGACGCACTGTTCATTCCCATCGTCTTCAACAGACCGATCATACGTGTACGCTCCAGCACGAGCGTCAGCAACGCGGTCGCCATGTTGAACACGGCCACGACGACCATGATGACCAGGATCACCGCAGCATTGACATCGTGCGTCTTGAGCCAGTCGAACACGGTCGGGAACCGCTCCTGCGCACTGCGGGCCGTCAGGTCCCAAAAAGCCTCCCGATCCGAATCCAGCAACATATCGTTCAGCCGGCGGGAGAAATCTTCCGCCTGCGAGAAATCCGCGAGCGTCACTTCGTAGCCCGACACCTCGTCGGACGACCAGTCGGCCAACCGCTGCACGTTTCTCAAATCGGTCATCGCCACGCTCCGGTCGAATTCGTCCATCCCGGTCGCATAGATACCCGACACCTTGAACCGATCGCGGCGCGGACTCTTCTCCGACTCGACGAAAAGCATCTCGACCTTATCGCCGGGCACAAGCCCCATCTCCCGGGCAACGCTCCGGGAGATCAAAATCTCCTTGGTGCGAATCGAATCCCCGACACGGGGCAACTCGCCCTCGAGCAGATGGTCCCGAAAAAACGACCAATCGTAACCGCCGTCCACCCCCTTGAGCATCACGCCGAGAATCGCATCGGGCGTCTTCACCACGCCCCCCTTCACGGCATAGGGAGCGAGCCGTACGACCTCGCCTGCCGAGCGGATCGCCCTCTCGAGCTGTTCGCTGCGGGGTACCGGCACCGACTCGATCGACCCGGCGCTTCGCAGATCAGCGACCTCGACCTGGGCCGAGAAGCCGGTGACACGATCCGTGATTTCCCGCTTGAAACCCATGATAACGGCCAAAGCCAGAATCATCACCGTCACGCTCAACGCTACCGCGACCACGGCGATACGAACCATCACACCCGGACGGTTGCCGGGTCCGTTACGCGCGATTCTGCGCGCTATGAACAGTTCGAGATTCACCCTCTTCCGATTTTGCACGTATTTTTCATGCAAAGTAACATAAATTTTTCTTACTTTTGTTCGATAAACCGACCATTATGAAAAAACAAGCTTTAATTACAGGGGCCACTTCGGGCATCGGACACGCTACGGCGCTACGGCTCGCAGCCCTCGGATACGACATCATCGCCACAGGGCGCCGCGCCGAACGGCTGGCAGCGCTCAAATCTGCCATCGAAGCGCAGGGCGGCAGTTGCCGCACGCTCTGTTTCGACGTACGCAGCGAAGCCGAATGCAGAAAACACCTCGAACCGCTCGATCGGGTCGATCTGCTGCTCAACAACGCCGGGCTGGCCGCCGGACTCGAACACATCGACCAGGGCTCCACGGCCGACTGGGACGCCATGATCGACACGAACGTCAAGGGACTGCTCTACGTCACCCGCATCATCACACCCAAAATGATCGCCGCAGGCGGGGGACACGTAATCAACATCGGATCGATCGCCGGAACCGAGCCTTACGAAAACGGCGCCGTATATTGCGCGTCGAAACACGCCGTACACGCCATTTCGCAAGCCATGCGTGCCGACCTGCTGAGCCACCGCATCAAGGTCACGGAGATCCGTCCGGGCATGGTCGAAACCGAATTTTCGCTGGTGCGTTTCCACGGCGATCAAGAGCGAGCCGACAAGACCTATACCGGCGTCGAACCTTTGACCGGCGCGGATATTGCGGAAACGATCGCCTGGATCGTACAATTACCGGCCCACATGAACGTTAATGATATAGTACTGATGCCGGCTCAACAGGCCGGTGCATACTACACCTGCCGGAATACGAAATAACAACCCTGTCCGTCTTCGAAATCCGGGGCCGAATATGTCCGGGAAAAATCGAAGCGCAGACACTGAAATTGAAAAATTATGCTGCTGATTTTCAACCTGCTCCAAAGCGGTTATTACACCACGGAGCCCGTAGCGTCGCGGTACGACGCCGCCACGATGGGCATGTTCGTGCTGATTATCGTGATCGGCGTAATCGGCTACATCGTGCAGGCCCGCCTGCAACACGTCTTCAAAAAATACTCCGAAGTGCCTTTCCCCGGCGGACTCACCGGTGCGGAAGTCGCCGAAAAGATGTTGCGCGACAACAAGATCCACAATGTGAAGATCACCCACGTCAGCGGACAACTGACCGACCACTTCAATCCGCAGACGATGACCGTCAATTTGAGCGACGCGGTCTATTCGAGCCGCAGCGTCGCGGCGGCAGCCGTCGCCTGCCACGAATGCGGCCACGCCATCCAGCATGCACAAGGCTACGCTCCGCTGGCGTTGCGTTCGCAGCTGGTACCCATCGTGCAGTTCTCCTCGCGTATGGCAATGTTCGTCATCATCATCGGCCTGGTGATCCTGGCCTCCACGCAGAATGAACTGCTCTGCTGGATCGGCGTGGGCATGATCGGCGTATCGGCTCTCTTCTCGATCATCACCCTGCCGGTGGAATACAACGCTTCGCAGCGGGCCCTCGCCTGGCTCCAGAGCAGCCACACGCTCGAAGGCGCACAGCTCGGACAAGCCAAGGAAGCCCTCTCGTGGGCTGCCCGCACCTACCTGGTAGCGGCCTTGAGTGCCGTAGCGTCGCTGCTCTATTACGTTTTGATGATTTTAGGACGCCGTGATTGATGGCCCCGGAAAAGGACTACACACACCGGAGCTGGATCGCCGTCACCCTGCTCATCGCCGTTCTCATCGGATTGAGCCTGATACCGCCGCAAACGCTCGGCGGGGTCAGTCTGCGCAGGGCTAACATCCTGTCCGACCTCATCTCTTTCGAAGAAGACCTCGAAAAAGCCGAAAAAGCGATCGATCTGGACGATGCGGATTTCCACATCGACCTGACGCAGGTCGCCCGCCAGATCGCCGACACGGTGCCTCAACACGCCCCGACCACCTACGAATGGAACCTCCGGGAAGAGGCGGACGATACGACTGCCCAACCCCGGCTTCCGGATTCGGTCCGGCTGTCGCCGACGCTGATCCCGATCGAAGATTTCGACACGACGGGACACAGCCGCCTCACGGCCTTCTATGAAAAACTGCAGAAAGGCGACGCTCCTGTCCGTATCGCGGTCATGGGCGACTCGTTCGTCGAAGGCGACATCCTCTCCTCGGACCTGCGTGAAAAGCTGCAGCTCCGGTTCGGCGGTTCCGGGGCCGGTTTCGCTCCGATGGCTTCGCCGCTGACCGGTTTCCGGCGCACGATCAAAACCCAGTCCAAAGGTTGGGACTCCTACAACATCATGCAACGGCGGAACACCCCCGCCGCCATCAGCGACTATTATTACATCTCGGGCTGGCTCTGCCAACCTTCGGACGGAGCCTCCGTTCGCTGGGAAGGTTCATCGGACCGGGCTTGCCTGGACAGTTGCCGCACGGCCCGGATCCTGTTCGTCAGCCGTGACGACAGCCGTATCGAAGTGACCGTCAATGATCGGGACAACCGTACGTTCGACATCGAAGGTTCGCCCGCCGTGCGACAGATCGTCGTCCATGACGACATCCGTTCGTTGAGTTTCAAGGTGCTGTCGGGTGCCGCAGAAACGATCGGCTACGGTGCAATCTTCGAATCGGCGCCCGGCGTGGTGGTGGACAACTATTCGATCCGCAGCAACAACGGACAGGCGATGTTCTGGACCTCGCCCACGGTCAATGCCCAGATCAATGAAATGCTCGGCTACGACCTGGTGATCCTGCAATACGGTCTCAACATCCTGGAACCGGGCATCCGCTCCTTCGCCAAATACGGCGAACAGATCGAGAAGATGATCGCCTACATCCGGCAGTGCTTCCCTACGGCCGCCGTATTAGTGATGAGCGTCAGCGACCGCAGCGTGAAGTCGGACTCGGGATTCGGCCCGATGGATTCGGCCCCCTACATGGCTGCGGCCCAACGGCAGGCCGCGCAGAACAGCGGGGCAGCCTTCTGGAGCGCCTACGACGCCATGCAGTCACTCGGCGGCATGGCGCAATTCGTGGCCAACGGCTGGGCCGGCAAGGACTACACCCACATCAATTTCGCAGGCGGTCGTCGCGTAGCCTGGGCTCTGTACGACGCCATCAACCGGGGTGCCGAACAACATCCTCCCTTCACGCCCGTTGCGTATGACAACGTCATCGACACCCGGAAAATCTCGCACCTGGAAATGATGCTGCGCCAGGCAGCCAGGCCCCGTATGCAAAAACCCTAACGCCCGGACATGATCCAGACGGTAGAAAATATCGGGGAAAAGCTGATTTCGATGCTCACGTACGACGCATCGCAGCCGTTGATCTTCAGCAGCGGACTGTTCCTTTTCCTCTTCGCAGGATTCCTCTTCTTCTACGGATTCACCCGCCGGGATCTTCTCAGGCGCGCGCGGAACCGGTAAAACCGCTCTCATGTCGTCGCTCGCGACAAGGGCAGAATCCCACGGCTGGATAGCCGTAAAGACGACCGCGCTCTCGGGAATGCTTGAGGAAATCGAGTTCGGGGCGAAACGTGCTGCAGGCCATCTCATCGACCCGTCTAACAGCTTCGAAGTCACCAGTCTCGGAATTGCACCATTCGGCAGCATCGAGGTCAATCGCGTTCATGATGCCTCAACCTGGCGCTATCGCATGAGCGACATCATCGACCAGCTCAACGAAGCGGGCACCGGTCTGCTCGTCACGGTTGACGAGGTAGACCCGACACTCGACGAGATGATTCAGCTCGCAGCGACGTATCAGCACTTTGTGACCGATGGGAAACGCGTCGCCCTGCTCATGGCGGGACTTCCCAACAACGTCTCGACGTTGCTGAACCACAAGACGGTCTCGTTCCTTCGCCGCGCCCAACAATATCATCTGGGTCGCATTGCCGACTATGACGTACGCGAGGCCTTGATTCGCACGATCCAGGAAAACGATCGCCTGGCAGATGCTGAGGGAATCGATAGAGCCGTTCGCTCGATCTCTGGTTTTCCCTTCCTATTGCAACTCGTAGGCTACCGTGCCTGGGATCTCACAAGCGATTCGAAGGAAATCTCGTCACGCGACTTTGACCTGGGAATCAAAATCGCGCGCGACGAGATGGACGACCGAATCCTCGCGGCAACCTATCGGGAACTCACCGCAGAGGACAAGCGATTCCTCATCGCCATGCTCGATGACGAGGAAGAGTCCACCACCGCTGACCTTGTCGAGCGCCTTAAGCGTTCGCCGCAGCAGGTCTCCCGCTACCGACGCCGCATGATAGATGCCGGCATCATCGGGGAACGAGGACGAGGGCTCGTCGCATTTGAATTGCCATTCTTCCGCGACTATCTCGCGGCTCAATGCGTGAAATAGAAGTCAATGCGACAAAGGGGTGCCCCTTTGTCGCATCGCCTATAGATAACAACCGGTAATGCTCTTGGAGCAAGCAGCGATATCCGCCGGCGTGCCGGCGCACACGATTTGCCCGCCCGCGTCGCCACCGCCCGGGCCCATGTCGATTACGTAATCGGCGTTACGGATAAGGTCGAGGTCGTGCTCGATCACGACAACTGTGGCGCCCTTGGCAACGAGGCCGTCAAATACACTCAGCAACACCTGAACATCGAGCGGATGCAGGCCGATCGTGGGCTCATCGAATACGAATACGGCATCATCCCGCACGCGGCCCATCTCGCTCGCAAGCTTAAGACGCTGCGCCTCGCCGCCCGAGAGCGCCGGCGTGGGCTCACCGAGCGTGAGATAGCCCAAGCCCAAGTCGTGTAAGGTCTGTAAGCGCGCCTGATCTTTCTTGAGACCCACCGTGGCGTCGAGGGCCTCGTCCACACTCATATCCATGAGCTGCGGCAACGTAAGCAGACTCCCGTCCTTGCCCTCGCGATGGATATGCGAAGCCGCGTCTGCATAACGTGAGCCGCGACATGTCGGACAGACGATCTCGACGTCGGGCAAGAACTGCACGTCGAGCGATATCGAGCCCGTGCCATCGCACGTAGGGCAGCGCAAGGCGCCAGTGTTGTAGCTAAATGCGCCCGCCTTGTAGCCGGCTGCCTTGGCCTCGGGCGTACGGGCGAAGGCGCGACGTAGCTCATCATGGATGTCAGCATAAGTTGCCACCGTCGAGCGCACGTTGGCGCCGATAGGCGTAGCGTCAATCAGATTTGCACGGGCAATGCCCTCGGCATCGACCCAACGCACGTGCCCCGGCAGGCGCTCGCCGGCTGCCTGCGCCTTGAGTGCCGGAATGAGCGTCTCGAGTACCAACGTCGTCTTACCCGAACCCGAAACGCCCGTCACCGCGACCAAGCGACCGCGCGGGATATCAACTTCGAGCGGCTTGACGGTATGGATGGCATCGGTCGCCATGCGGATATGGCCCCGGTCGAACATTTCCTCGTCGGACACCTGCGGGCGCAAGCGCTTGGACTCTGCGCGCAAAAACGGGGCGATGCGGCTGCCCTGCGATTGTTCGACCTCGTCCACCGTGCCAGTGGCAATCACATTACCGCCGCCTGCTCCGGCAACGGGGCCCATCTCAACCAGATAGTCGGCTTCCGCTAGTACGCGCGTATCGTGGTCGACAACAACCACGGTGTTGCCGTCATCCACCAGATCGCGCATTACGCCCACCAAGCCGTCGACATTGGCAGGATGCAAGCCAATCGAAGGCTCGTCCAGCACATAAAGCACGCCCGTCGATCGGTTGCGCACCACGCGGGCGAGCTGCACACGCTGGCGCTCACCCGTGGAGAGCGTAGCACCGGCGCGGTCGAGCGAGAGGTAATCGAGCCCCAGGTCGACCAGGCGACGAGCCGTGCTCAAAAACGAATCGCAGATATCCACTGCCATGGGCTGCATCTCGGCCGGCAAGGATGCGGGCACCCCGCGCACCCACTCAATCGCCTCACCCAACGTCATGGCCGCGGCCTGCGCCAGATTGATACCGCGCACCTGGGGCTGGCGCGCAACCTCGGAGAGACGCGTGCCGCCGCAGTCACGGCACGGGCCCTCGCGCAAAAAGCGAGCCACGCGCTTTAGTCCCTTATCGTCCTTAACCTTGGCGAGCGCATTCTCGACCGTATAGACGGCGTTGTAATAGGTAAAGTCGAGCGGCGTGGCGCCCTCGCCGTTTTTGGGAACGTAGAGAATATGCTTCTTAACCGCCGGACCATGGAACACGATGTCGCGCTCTTGAGGTGTGAGCTGGTTAAACGGCACATCGGTACGCACACCCATCTCGCCGGCTACCTGCTTCATCAAGTCCCACATGAGCGTGCCCCAGGGAAGCACCGCGCCTTCGTTGATGGTCTTGGACTCGTCGGGCACCAGGCTCGCTTCGTCCACCTCGCGCATGACACCGGTACCGCCACAGGTGGGGCATGCACCGCCGCTATTGAAAGCCAAATCCTCGGCACTCGGCGCGTAGAACTCGCGGCCGCATGTCGAACACGTGAGCGACAGGCCTGCGGCCACGTTAAGGCTCGGCTCCACACGCGCCCCGCAATGTGGGCACACGTGATGGGCACAGCGGCTAAAGAGCAAACGCAGACTGTTGTTGAGCTCGGTCATGGTGCCAAAGGTCGAGCGTACGCCTGGCACACTAGGGCGCTGATGCAACGCGAGCGCCGCCGGCACGTGCAGCACTTCATCCACCTGAGCGTGCTCGGCCTGGGTGAGCCGTCGACGGGTATAGGTGCTGAGCGCCTCCAGGTAACGGCGCGAGCCCTCGGCATAAAGAACTCCCAACGCCAGCGAGCTCTTGCCCGACCCCGACACGCCGGCAATACCCACGAGCTTTCCCAGCGGAATATCGATATTGATGTCCTTAAGGTTGTGTACGCGCGCACCGCGCACCTCGATAGCTTGCGGGCTCATCTTCTGTTCCGTCACCTTTATCACCCTACTCATGCCATAAAATGCGGTCGCGGATGTACTCGCCCAGCATGGGCACGGTAAACCGGACCAGGCCGTATCCGGCAGCCTCGATGACGCGCTCGCGAATCAGGCTTGCGCGATATTTACTCGCCCAGCTCTGAGTGCGATCGCAGCGCTCAATGATATCCGCCATGCGCGTCGGCTTACCCTCGTCAGTAGCCATGGCCTCGATAAAGAGGCGTTGCGGACTGCGCAATCCATAATACAGGGGCGCGTCGACCGCTTCGTAGAACTCGGAGACGGCATCCGCATGGCCATCCTCGACATCGTGCTTTTCGATGACCTGCGAGCCACGCCGGACAGCAGAGCGCCACATGTAATATCCCACCAGCTGGACCATGTAGGGATGCCCCATACTCTTGCGCGCCGCAAGGTCCGCCGTCTCCGCGTCAACGTAAAGACCGGCGTCCTTGACTGTCTGGACATATGAATCGCGCACCTTGGGCAAAGAAATCGCCCCCAGCGCACGCTGCTGAGCACGGCGCAAAAACGTCACGCTCGGCTCTTCGAGCAGGTCGTCAACCATACTGGGCAAGCCGGCAAATACCAGCGCAAGACCGCGCTGGTCGCTATCGGACAGGCCCGTAGCATCCTGATCTCCGAGCACCTGCTGATAGAGAACGGCAAGAGCCGCCAGTTCCTCGATTGACGCAGATTGCGCCTCGTCAATCGCAAACAGGATGCCCTTGCCTGGACCGAGCTTCTTGAGGCGCTCGTTGACCAGCCCCCGTAGCGTCTCGCCCTTTGCCCGAGCCGACTCGACCGACATCCGACCAAACGACAGCCCAAACTCCATTGACGTCACAACGGGTTTATTCGAGCGAAGCGCGTCGGCCAGGCGATCGCACAAGCCAAGCGAAGCAGAATCGGAGACAACCGCCCATCCGCGCTCATTGGCTAGACGTTGCAGCTCCCGCAGGAGAACCGTCTTGCCGCAGCCGCGGTTTCCCGTAATGAGCATGAGCCTGCCCGGCGCTCCGGCGCCGTTATCGAGCCCTTCCTCGAAATCTTCGACGACCGACTCGCGACCGATGAGCATCGGAGGCCGCTTGCCTGCCGTTGGCTTAAAGGGATTTGGATTCATGTCGGCCTCCTCGGATTGGCAAACCCTGGTAATAGTTATACCAACTTGTACCGAGTTATACCAATAGCATGTGACAAAGGGACTGCCCCTTTGTCACATGTGGCCGAAAAACTCGGCGTCGGCTGCTCGCCAGGGGCGGAAGGTGGCGGGATCGACCTTTACGTGCGCCGCGGCGGGCACGTCGTACCATTTGACCGTGTAGCCGGCGCCGTGGGCGCAAAAGACCGAGTCGGGCGTGTTGGGCAGATCGGCCTCGGGCTCATAGGCGGCCGCCTCGATGACGCGCTCGGCATCATGGCAAGCCGCATAACCGGCGAACTCCA
The DNA here is from genome assembly GCA_902490445.1 of uncultured Collinsella sp. Lineage (GTDB taxonomy): Bacteria > Actinomycetota > Coriobacteriia > Coriobacteriales > Coriobacteriaceae > Collinsella. The sequence goes on along the minus strand of CABUDZ010000005.1, from coordinate 26,028 downwards.
GGTACAGATGCCCGCGACCGCTCGTGTAGGCAGCTACCTCCAGCGCATAATCCTGCACCTCGGATGCCGGCACGCGACCCACAAGCTTCGCCCTCTCGCCCGCCATTGCCGGCGGCTCGTACTCGGCACCCATGCGCGTGGCATCCGAGAGCGCCCGGCCCACGCACTCCCCCGGCACCTCGAGCTCAAAGTGGTACCACGGCTCCAGCAACACGTCTGCGCCGGCCTCGCGCGCCTGCATCAAACCCTGGCGAATCGCGCGGTACGTGGCCTGGCGAAAATCGCCGCCCTCGGTGTGTTTGGCATGCGCGCGGCCGCCCGTGAGCGTAATGCGCACATCGGTGATGGGCGAGCCGGTCAGCACGCCCAGGTGATCGCGCTCCATGGCGTTGGTGAGTGCCAAACGCTGCCAGTTAAGATCGAGCTCGTCGGTCGAGGTCACGGTGCCAAACTGCACGCCCGAACCTGCTGGCAACGGCTCCAGGCGCAGATGTACCTCGGCATAGTGGCGCAGCGGCTCAAAGTGGCCCACGCCCTCGACCGGCTGCGAGATCGTCTCCTTATAGAGAATGCCGCCGGACTCAAACGCAATCGAAAAGCCAAAGCGATCGGCCAACACCCGCTGCACGACCTCGAGTTGCACGGCGCCCATCAGCTGCAAATGAATCTGCTCAAGATGCGTATTCCAGCTTACGCCGAGCATGGGATCTTCGTCCGCCAGCTCAGTCAGCGCTTTAAACACCGCATGGACATCATGTTCGCCCGGGAGCACCGTATAGGTAAGGACCGGCGCAATGACGGGCGCATCGCACCCGGGCTCCGCACCCAAGGCATCCCCCGGGCGAACGTGCGCAAGACCCGTCACGGCACAAATACCGCCAGCGGCAACTTCCTGGGCAAGCTCGTACTTCTCTCCGTTATAGATGCGCACCTGATCGACCTTCTGCTCCCATGCCTCGGCGCCGGAACGTCCGTCAATCATCTGTTTGGCATGCAGTGTGCCGCCGGTCACTTTAACCCAAGCCAAGCGCTCGCCACGAACACCTCGGCTGACGCGATAGACGCGCGCGGCGAACTCCGGGGCCCACGCCTGTTCACGCATCAGCGTGCACATGCCATCCAGCAGCTCGCCCACGCCCTGGTCCTTGAGCGCCGAGCCGGCAAAGCAGGGAAAGAGCTTGCGCTCGACAACCATGCGCGACAGCGTTGCGACAGAAAGCTCGCCCGTCTCAAGAAACTCATCGAGCGCCGCCTCGTCCAACGCAGCAGCGTCCTCCTGAACGGCACCACCCGCCAGTAGTTCGCTGGCATCTAGGCAGCCCTCGGAAAGACGCTGCCCAAGTTGTGCCAGCAAAACATCGCAGCCGGGATTCTCCAGATCGATTTTGTTGATAAAGACGAACGTCGGGATGTCATAGCGCGCAAGCAGGCGCCACAGGGTTTCGGTGTGTCCCCGCACGCCATCGTTGGCGCCCACAACCAAAATCGCGTAGTCGAGAGCGCGCAATGTGCGCTCTGCCTCGGCCGAAAAATCCACGTGACCGGGGGCGTCCACAAGCATGACGTGGGTATCTCCGTGGTCGAGTACGGCCTGCGACGAGAAAATCGTGATGCCGCGCTCGCGTTCGATAGCGCTGGTATCCAGGTGCGAGTCGCCGTCGTCCACACGGCCGCGCTTGCGAATGCGACCTGCGTTGAACAGCATGGCCTCGGCCAGCGTAGTCTTGCCGGCATCGACATGCGCCAAGATTCCAACGACCGCTTGCTTCGACATGGCTCTCCTCTTATTGCAAGCCCACCGCACGCGGCAACGGGCATTCTCGTTCCACACTGGATGATACAATTTACGGGCCGGCGGGCGAAGCGGGCCCTATCCCCCGACCGAGCTCATCGCCCCGCGTTGCCGCGCGGCGATTTTCGTGGGTTCGCGCCTTGCGAAAGCCGGCACCTCCCCTTAACAGCGCAGCGATCAATAATGGCCCCGCCCGGGGCCATTTTCATGTACATGGATTGTTGATGCGTGCCCCCGCTCTTATGCCTCGCGCAGCCAGTCGAACGCAACGCGCGGCGTGCCGTCGGACACATACACGACGCCGGCGCGCTCGAACCCTGCCTTGAGGCTCGCACCCTGCATGGGCAGGTTGTCCGCGTGCGTATCGATACGCAGATGGTCGGCACGCTCCTTGGCAAAGGCAAACATCGCGGCCGCGATACCGTGCACGGTGCCGTCGGACGCCACGCGGTGCAGCACGGCGTACGGAGTGTCGCTGCGCCACTGACCGTCCTCGATGACGTCATAGCACTCGTCCGGGCCCGGCAAAAAGGCAAACGTCGCCACCACGCGACCGTCGACTTCGCACACATAGCTGCCACCGGCGGCGATATCGGCAGCCAGCTGCTCGGCCGAAGGCGTGCCCTCGGGCCACTGCGTGGCGTTGCCATGCGCGCGCATAAAGGCGCGGGCGGCATCATAGATAGCCATGACGGCGGGAATGTCGGTATCGAGGGTTTTTCTGATCATCACGCGGCGACCTCACGTTTATTGGTATCACTTTGATTGAGCAATGATACCAGCGTTTGGAAAGGGCAAGGAGCGGATGGGGAGCAAAAAGCGAGCCGCCTGGTCAAAGGCCAAAAGCGAGTTTTTGGGCGCTGCCACCGGCGGCGATATGAGCGATCTGTTTGCGCGCGAAGACGAGCGCCGCGACGCACTAGACGCCGAGCGCGATGAAGCCTGGCGCTACAAGTCGTGCGAACGCAAAAACCGTTACGACACGCGCGCCGAGGCCGAGGCAGTTATGGCCGACTGCGAAAACCGCGGGCGGCGCGGCCTTGCCTGCTACAAATGCGAATACTGCGGCGGATGGCATCTGACGTCGCACCCCTGGAAATAGACCCCGCATCGGCACGGCGCTGGCGAAGCGCCGGCCATCGCACGCAAGCTACGGGCGCGGCGGCACCAAAACATCGTAGCGAACGGCCTTGCCCGCAAGCTGATAGCTCGGCTTAACGCCGGCAAGCAGAGGCCCCTTCACCGGCCGCTTGATAACGACCTTGCGCGGGTGCGGTGCAAGCGCAGCTTCGACCAGCGTCTCCTCATCGGCGCACGGCTGCTCCAAATGGTGCAAGAGCTGGAACTTCTTTTTAACCGCCGCGCTCTTGGTGCGCTCGGGAAACATGGGGTCCAGATACACCACGTCGGGAGCCGCGAGCTCACCGCGCTCGACCAGCTCAGCCGTATGGCAAAGGCCGGCAATGCTGTCCTCGCCCGCATGTAAGCGCATACGCGCCACGGCAGCCGCAAGCGCCGGATCATCCGCCGCGCGGCCCAAGGCATCCTTGAGGAGCGCCGCGATCACGCAGTCCTGTTCATACAGATCGACGGTAAAGCCCGCTGCCGCCAGCAGCAGCGAGTCCTCGCCAAAGCCTGCTGTGGCATCAATCGCCCATGGTTGTTCGATGCCTTTTGTGCGCGCAGCCTTTACCAACAGCTCTTGCTGCAGACGACCCTGCTTGAGCCGTGGAAGTATGCGGCCAAAATCGGCACGCAACTCCATCGTGCCGTCGGTGAGCGTAAGGCCCTCGGACGTCCGCACGAGCTCGAGCCCAGCAGCCCGAGCAACAGAAAAGGGATCGACGACGCCCATGGACACTCCTTAGCAAGCAAAGCGGATACGTGAGCGCCGTTGATGTCGGCGCCCAACCGTCCACTATTGTCCCACATGCGACATGGCCCACAGCATCCCAATGCAAAGCACCGCCATCAATCCCGTGCACACGGCAGCGATCACAGAATCGCCCATGCGCTTTCCTAACGACCGCGGCTCGCGCGCTTGCCCTGTTCCGTACATCATGGCTCCTCCTTAGACCAACTCCTTGTTACGCCCTCATCATTGCAGCGCCGCACATGGGCTGCCATCGATTTGACTTACGTCCAGCTTTCCTTTTTGAAAGGTTGGACCGTACAGGCAAGAGACGCTTTCAAACGCATGCATCGCCCCGTTGAACTACAATGTGCTTCACCATATGTGCAGCACATGGGGTGCGCCAGGTTGACGTACTCGTATCGAAAGGACCAGCCATGAGTTCCGCTCGCAAGACTCTTAAAATCCTTGCCCTCGTCTACTTTGTCTTGGGCATCGCCAGCCTCGTCATCGCCGGCGTCGGTATCGCCAGGGGCAACCTCGATTCCACGTACGGATCGAACGCCATGCTCGCCGCGATCGTGCTGGTCGCCAAGGGCATTGTCGATCTTGCTGCAGGCGTCGCCGGCATCAAGGGCGCCAACAAGCCCTCGCAGGTGGATGGCGCGTTTAAGCTCGGCATCGTTGCCGCAATCGCCACGATTGCGCAGGCCGTGCTCACGCTTCCCGCGCTCGGCGGCAGCTCCGTCAATATCGTCGCCTTTGTCATCGTGGTCTACGACCTGTTCTTTGTTCAGCAGGCGCACACCGTTAAGGCCGAGAACAAGGACCGCCTGTAAGCGCTCGCTTCTCAAAACCTTTGTAGCCAAGCAACTAAAAAGGGCCGATCGCGCATCTCCGCGGTCGGCCCTTTACGTTTGCCCAGATAAAACCTGCCAAAATAAACCTGTCCCTTTTTGGCAGGTTGTTAGCTGTAGCGGTACTCGGCGATGATGAAGTCGATATCGGTCTGAAGGGTGTCCAGATTTGCCAGGCGTTCTTTGTCGGCAGGGCGCGTGCGGTAGTAGTACGGCGTCATCTGGAACACCGCCTCGATGTCGGCCTGCGTCTGGAGCGTAATGTTCGCAGATACCCGTTGCGTTCCCACCAACTCGAGCTCGGTCGTCTTCGGCAGCTTCTCATCGTTGAGATATGGCGTGTCGTAGAGCACCTCCTTGAGCCCAAAGAGATGCCGAGCACCCGGCACCACGGTGTAGAGCGAGCCCTCGGGTGCCAGCACGCGGGCAAACTCACGCTCGTTAAAGGGGGCAAAGAGCTCGGTCACCATATCAAAGGCGCCATCAGCCACGGGGATGTCCTTCATGTTGGCCACGAAGTAGGTCGCATCGCCGCGCTTGGCGGCCAGACGCACCATCTCTTTGCCCAGGTCGAACCCGTAAGCATCCACGCCCGGCACCGCACCCATGGCACTGGTGTAGTAGCCCTCGCCACAGCAAATATCGAGCAAGGTCATGGGGCCGCCCGTAGATGCCGCACGCCCAAATGCCTGCTCGCGCACCAGCTCGACCATCGCATCGCGCAACGGCGCGTAGTAGCCACGGTTCAAAAAGTCGCGACGACTGCGCGCCTGCGACTTGGGATCGCCCATGGAGTCGCCGCTCTTGGACGAGCGCAGCAGATACAGATAGCCCTCGCGCGCACGGTCAAACCGGTGTCCGCCCGCGCATGCAGCACCGCGCTCGTCGTCCACCAACGGCTCATGGCAAACGGGACACAACAACATGGCAACTCCTTAGCGCGGACAACACAACGCCCACCATTGTCGCACGCCTCCCCCACCTCGTCATTGAGGACGTTCTTGTTCGACTAGTCATTTAAGAACGTCCCCAATGACTAGTCTGAAGGAGTGTCCCCAACTGCCGGCAGAAAAGGAACGTCCCTAAGTGCCGGCTGGATGCATTAGGAGTATTATCGTCTGCGCAAATATCTAGCGAATCGCATAGTAGAGATTGAGAGCGTATGACTGATACCGCGTCCAAGCACATTGACATGACCACCGGCTCGCTATGGCGCAATATTCCCCTATTCGCCTTTCCCGTCGCCGCCACGAGCATCCTTGAGCAACTGTCGAACCTCATCGCCACGGTCATCATCGGTAACTTCTCGGGCGACCAGGGAACCCTTGCCATGGCGGCGGTCGGCTCCAATGTTCCGCTTACCAGTCTTATGCTCAACCTGTTTATCGGCATGTCGCTTGGCTCCAACGTGGTCATCGCCAACGCCATCGGCCGCAACGATCAGAACATGGTCAAACGTGCCGTCCATACCTCGATTTTAATGGCGCTCGTGGGCCTTATCGTCATCGCGCTGGGCGAGATCTTTGCCGAGCCCATGCTCGCCGCGCTCAACGTTCCTGCCGAAACCATGCCGCTCGCTTCGCTCTACCTGCGCGTCTTTTTGCTCAGCATGCCCTCGATCTTGCTCTACAACTTTGAGGCCGCGATCTTCCGCTCCGTCGGCATCACCCGCATGCCGCTGCAGGCGCTTGCCGTGTCCACCATCCTCAACATTGGCCTGGACCTCATCTTTGTCCCCGTGCTCCACTGGGGCGTCGCGGGTGTCGCCATCGCCACCGCCATCGCCTACACCGTCAGCGCCGTCACGCTCTTTGTCCGTCTGCTCAAGACCGATTCCGTTGTCCGCGTTACCCCACGCGATCTGGCTATTGACCCCGTTGCCCTCAAGCGCATCGTCAAGATCGGCCTGCCCGCCGGCATTCAAAGCGCCGTCTTTGCCGTCGCCAACATCATCATCCAGTCCGCCATCAACAGCCTAGGCACCGAGGTCATGGCGGCATCCAGCGCCGCCATGAGCCTGGAGTATGTGTGCTACAACCTGCTCAACAGCTTTAGCCAGGCTTGCACCACCTTTGTGGGACAAAACCACGGCGCTCGCCAGATCGACCGCTGCACCAAAACGCTCAAGGTCTGCCTGGTCGAAGGTGGCATCGTTGCACTCACCACGATTCTCGTCATCGTCGGTCTGGGGCGCGAGATCCTGGCGTTGTTCAACAGCGACCCCAACATCGTCTCGATCGGCTATATCCGCGTGTGTTCGATCTTCCCGGCGTACGCCTTTAGCATGTTCTACGAGAACATGTCCGGCTACCTGCGCGGCTTTGGCATCTCGCTCATGCCCGCCCTCATCACCATGATCTGCGTCTGCGGTATTCGCTTCTATTGGGTATTCTGCGTGTTCCCGCACTTCCGCACCTTTGCGAACATCATGATGGTCTACCCCATCAGCCTGGGCACCACGGCGTTCTTTATGGTCGTGGCGGTATTGCTCTGCCATCCGGCACGCACCTATCGTCTGGCGCAAGCCAAGACTGGGGCGCGCTAGACACATCCAACAAGGTGGCGCATCGGCAACTAGCTCACGATATGTGAGCTCATGTAGTCGATAAAGCGCCTCGTGGCGATCGGCATGGTATCCCAGCTGCGCCAGGCTGCCACGACGTCGCGTGAGGGAGCGTGCACGATGGGACGCACGCAAATATCAGCCTGCATGCCCTCGACCGTACGCCGGTAGAGCATGCTCACGCCGAGGCCCTCCTCCACCATCGCCATAATGGTGTAGTCGTCGGTAACCTCACTTGTCACGTGCGGGGACAGCCCGTGCGCCGCGAATGCATCGAGCACCAGGCTCTGCTCGCCCTCATCCAGCAGCACAAACGGTTCGGACGCGAGGTCGGCGAGCGTCACCTTTTCCTTTGCCGCCAGCGGATGGGCGGCTGGCAACAGCGCCACCAGCTCGTCATGATAGGCCACGCGCTTCTCGAGCCCTGTGGTAAATCCACGCGCCGTAAAGCAAAAGTCAACCACGCCATCGTGCACCCATTGGGCGTTGCGCGTGTAATCGCCCTGCTTGAGGGTAAAGCGCACGCCCGGATGCAGGGCCCCAAAGTCGCGGATCACGCGCGGCAGCACGGTACGGCTCACGTTGGTAAACGTCGCAATGCGAATATCAGTCGAGGAGAACCCCAGCAGCTCCTGGCGCTTGCCCTCGAGCTCGGCCTCAGCGGTCACAATCTGGCGCAGGAACGGCAGATATTGTTTACCGTCGCGCGTAAGCGAAACGCCCTGCTTACCGCGCTCGATAAGCGTGGTACCCAGCTCGCGCTCGAGCGCTTTGACGGCCTGGCTCACCGCACTTTGCGTATAGCCCAGTTCGTCGGCCGCGCCCTTAAGACTGCCGCAATCGACCACCATACATACAATCTGATACCGCGATGCCATCGTGCCTCCACTTCGATGTAGCCGTAAAACGTTTTGCCAGGGTTTTTTCTTCCAACATTAGTATTTCTTAATCATACTGAAGATACATTCGCTTTACTACATCCATATCTGGGAGCAGAATCCTTTTTGCGAAACCGTTCTGTAACAAAAGGAGTCCCATGGATCGCAAAAAAGCAATCGCGCTCTCATTTTCCGTTCCCGTCGCATGGGGCTTTTCGTACCCCCTCATGAAGATCGGCATGGACAGCATGAACGCCACGAGCATCGTCGCGCTGCGCTGCATCATCGCCTTTGCGGCCTGCCTGCTGCTCTTCCACAAGCACGCGGTGCGCATCAACCGTGACCTGATGGTCCGCGCCGCCATCATCGGCGCCATCATGGCAACCGAGATCACCTGCATGTGCCTGGGCTCCAGCCTCACCTCCGCCTCCACCGCCAGCTTTTTGCAGAGCCTGACGGTCGTAATCGTGCCGTTTGCCAACGCGGCCCTGCTGCGTCGCGCCCCCGAGCGCAAGGTGCTCATCGGCACCGCCATCGTCACCTGCGGCATGCTTTTGCTCTCGGGCGCCGACTTTACCAGCCTGAATCCCGGCGCGATCATCATGCTGCTCTCGGCCTTTATCTATGCCGGCCACATTATCGTAGCCAAGCGCTTTGTCGAGGAAGTCGATCCGCTGGCTCTGGGCGTTTGGCAGCTGGGCTTCGGCGGCCTGTTCTCGGGCATCGCCGCATGCACCTTTGGCGGCTTTACGCTTCCCAGCACACCGAACGAGATCGTCGTCGTCGTTGCGCTCGCACTCATCTGCTCTGCCTACGGCTTTATCACCCAGACACTCGTGCAGCCCCACGTACCTGCCGAGACCACCGGCTTCGCCTTCTCGCTCGAGCCGGTCTGCTCCGCCGTCTTCTCGTTCTTCCTGGTCGGCGAGGTCCTGAGCCCCATCGCCTTCTTTGGCGCCGCCCTCATCCTCACCGGCGTCATGGTGGCAACCGTCGAGCTTCCGCGCCTTCGCGCACACGGACACGCTCGTATGGCAGGAGTGCCCGAGCACGTCTCGTAGGCCCCACTCCTCATACAGCCGCGGCATAAAGGCAACCGGTGCTCCTTTACAATAGATGCCAACAGAGCATCTGCCATAAAGGAGCCCCATGGACACCGCAACCCGCGACCGCAACATAGCAACTTGGTTGGACGATGCGCCGCAGCCGGTACGTGACACTACGAACCAGCTGCTCGAGCGCATCGCCCTTCTGCGTGCCGAGCAGACCATCTACCCGGCACAAGACGACATCCTCAATGCCCTCGCCTACACGCCGGCCGACCAGGTCAAGGCTGTCATCTTGGGCCAAGACCCCTATCACGGACCCAACCAGGCCATGGGTCTGTCGTTCTCGGTACCTGCGACGCAAACCAAGTTGCCGCCGAGCCTGCGCAACATCTACAAGGAGCTCAACGCCGATCTGGGCTGCCCCATTCCCGCCACGGGAGATCTAACCCCCTGGGCACAACAGGGCGTCCTACTTCTCAACACGACGCTCACCGTGCGCGAGCATGCCGCGAACTCGCACGCCAAGCTGGGCTGGAGCACGCTCACCGACTATGTTATCGAACGCTGCTGTCAGCTGCCCCAGCCGGTTGTCTTTTTGGCATGGGGCCGCTTTGCCCAGCAGATGGTCAAGGGCAAGCTCGCCGCGACCGGCGCGGGCAAGGAAAGCGGCAAGTTCTGCCTGGCCTCTACGCACCCCTCGCCGCTTTCGGCCAACCGTGCCACGGCAGAACTTGCCGCTTTTATGGGGTCGCATCCCTTCTCCGCTGCCAATCGGTTACTCGAACAGCACGGCTCGACCCCTGTCAACTGGACTTGCCTCGGCTAAAAATCGATACATCAAAAACGCGCCCGACAGCTTTCCATCGGGCGCGTTTCCTATTCGGGCCAAATAAATTGCGTGCGGCCGGCCTCGCCGCCATCGATCAGCAGGCTCTGCCCGGTCATAAACCGGTTGGTCACGCCCACAAAGTAGATCCACTCGGCGATCTCTTGGGCGGTGGCCCAGCGCTTAAGCGGCGTGAGTTCCATAATCTGGCTCCATAGGTGTTCGTCTTCCATCACGCAACGGTTGAGCGGCGTAATAACGCCACCCGGGTCCACACTGTTGGCGATAGCCTGCGGCGCCAGGCGGTTTGCAAGGTTCTTGGTGTAGGCGATAACGCCGCCCTTGCTGGCGGCATAGTCGGGAAACTCCGATCCCGTATGCCCGCTTGCCGACCCCACATTGACCACGGAATTGATAGCCGGTGTCGGCTTGGCGGCAAGCCCCTCCCCCACAAAGGCATAGCGCTCGGTCACGTTGATGGTGCCACGCAGGTTGGCGGCAATATCGTCGGCCGAATCCTGCACACCGGCAACGTTCACGATTACCTGTGGCTCAAGGTCGCCTGGAAACGAGTTAGGCTCGCGGACATCAACGATCAGGTGGCGGTAGCGCTCGTGTTCGATCGCCGCCGATAGCAGATCAAAGCCCACGACCTCGTGGCCCTCGTCCAAAAAGCGCTGCACGCACGCGGCTCCGATACCGCCCGAAGTGCCCGTGATCAAAACCCGCATACTTGCTCCTTAGGCGGTTGCGTGGCGCTCGAGGTACTCGGCGCCCACATTCTCACGCTCCCAGCCACGCACGACCTTGTAGCCCACGGGGCTCAGGAAGACCTCGCACAGCAGCTCGGCGACAGCGCCGGTCAGCGAGCACATAAGAACCTGCACCCAGGTCCAACCAAAGAACGTGTGGCTCACCACAATGGCAAAGACCAAGTTGTCGATAAACTGGCCAACACCCGTGGACACATAAGAGCGGAAGGCAAAGCTCGCAAAGTTATTCTTTTTGAGCATGCGGCCGAGCGACTGGTTGAGTGTGGAGTTAACCACGGCAGAAACGAGCATTGCCAGCGAAGAGCCCAGCACCACGTACCAGGTGCCGCCGATGGTGGCGTTAAGGGCGGTGTTGACCTCGATCATACCCGTGTCGTAGTAGGCGCCCCACATGCCGGGCGTGAGCGAGCATGCCCAAAAGCACAGACTCACGGCCAGATTGACCAGCAGCGCGAGGATAGAGATTTTGATGGATGCCTTGGCGCCAAAGCGCTTGCAGATCATGTCCTGGCACAAAAACGAAACCCAGCTCACCACAAAGCCGCAATCGAGTGCCAGATACGGCAGGCTGATGAGCTCTTTGTTGGCCAGCAGGTTCATCATGATGACGCTCACGAAAAACAGCGAAACCGTTGCCGCGGGAACGCTCCGCAACAGGACCTTGTAGTCCTCCATGACCTTCTTGATCATTATGTACTCCTTTGGTTTTAGGTTTAACGAGCAGGATATCGGACCCGAACTGCTCGGACGCCCCGGTCTTGAGACGACGGTGGGTATGATAGCCGCTCACACGGCATCAGGCAAGTAAATGGCGCGGCAGCCCCGCAGGGCCACCGCGCCGATGCGTTAAAAGGCCACGTTGCCAAACTCCGACAGGATAAGGTCGGGGTTGTGGTCAGTTGCCCAGTCCACGTTCCACGGGCTCGTGAACAGCAGCAGCTTACCGCCGCGCATGTCCTCGACGCGCAGGGTGTCGCGCGTGAGCGAAAGGCCCGGAATATCGATGGTATCGGGGTCGTTCTGGATCCAGCGGATGTCCGTATAGGGCAGCGGCTGGCGACGAACCTCAACACGGTACTCGGCCTTGAGACGGCGCTCGAGCACCTCAAACTGCAGCACGCCGACCACGCCCACAATGACGCTCTCCATGCCGGCACCCAGCTCACGGAAGATCTGGATGGCACCCTCCTGGGCAAGCTCCTCCATACCCTTGACGAACTGCTTGCGCTTGAGCGTGTCGACCTGCGTAATGCGAGCGAACATCTCGGGGGCAAACGTCGGGATCTGCGGATACTGCACGTGGCGCTTGCCGGAGCACACGGTGTCGCCGATGCTAAAGATACCCGGGTCGAACAGGCCCACGATATCGCCCGCGTACGCCTCGTCCACGATGGCGCGGTCATCGGCCATCATCGACGTGCCCGTTGCAAGCTTGAGTTTACGGTTGCCCTGCACGTGGAAGGCGTCCATGCCACGCTCGAACTTGCCCGAGCAAATGCGCACAAAGGCGATACGGTCTCGGTGGTTCTTGTCCATATTGGCCTGGATCTTAAACACAAAGCCGCTAAAGTCGTCGCGGCAGGGATCGACCGGCTCACTGGTGAGCGTATCGGTATAGGCGCGCGGCGTCGGGGCCAGGCGCAGGAACTCCTTGAGGAAGGGCTCCACACCAAAGTTGGTGAGCGCCGAGCCAAAGAACGCCGGGCTCAGCTTGCCGCAGGCCACAGCATCCAAGTCGAGCTCGTCGCCGGCGCCATCGAGCAGCTCGATGTCGTCCATCAGGTTCTTGTGGTTCTCCTCGCCGATGAGCTCGTCCATGGAAGGATCGCCCAGCTCGGCCTCGACCTCGGCGACCTTCTTGGTGGCGTTGGCGTGACCGTCGCCCTCAAAGGCAATGACGCGACGGGTCTGACGGTCGAACACGCCGCGGAAGTTGCGACCACTGCCGATCGGCCAGTTCATGGGATACGTATTGATACCCAGGACGTTCTCGATCTCTTCCATGAGCTCAAACGGATCGCGAGCCTCGTGGTCGAGCTTATTCACAAAGGTGAAGATGGGAATGTGGCGCAGCGTACAGACCTTAAAGAGCTTTTTGGTCTGGGCCTCGACGCCCTTAGCGCCGTCGATGACCATGACTGCGGCGTCGGCGGCCATAAGGGTACGGTAGGTATCCTCCGAGAAGTCCTGGTGGCCGGGGGTATCGAGGATGTTGACGCAGGCGCCATTATAGGTGAACTGCAGCACCGAGGAGGTAACGGAAATGCCGCGCTCCTTCTCGATGTCCATCCAGTCCGAGACGGCGTGCTTGGCCGAGCTCTTGCCCTTGACCGAACCGGCAGTCTGGATGCTGCCGGTATAGAGCAGCAGCTTCTCGGTAAGCGTGGTCTTACCGGCGTCCGGGTGGCTGATGATCGCGAATGTGCGGCGCGACGAGATTTCATCCGACAGGCTTGCCATGCGGATCCTTTCTTGCATTGAGTGCATTACGTCGATGTAACCGCACTATTGTAGCCGCGAAATCCCGCTCTAGGGCGCCTATCAGGACAAATTCATCAGTTGGGGCCTGGGTAGCCGGCCCAATCCGAATTTGTCTCTTGCGTAACTGTACATAGTGTATATATACTGTGCTTACCGGTTATATACACGTGTAGCCCAACAGCTAAGGAGCCGCTGTGGACATCATCCTATCCAATTCGAGCGACAAGCCCATCTACGAGCAAATAGCCTCGCAAGTCAAAGCTCAGATCCTTTCGGGCGCGCTCGCTTCGGGAGCCAAACTCCCCAGCATCCGTGCACTCGCGAGCGATCTTGGCGTGAGTGTCATCACCACCAAGCGCGCCTACGCCGACCTGGAGCAACTCGGCTTTATCTGCACCGTGCAGGGCAAGGGCTGTTTTGTCGCCGAGGGCAACCAAGAACTCTTGCGCGAAAATCAGCTCTGCCATATCGAAGAGCTGCTTGCGAAAGCGGCGAGCCAAGCCGAAGCCTTGGGCGTCACGCGCGACAAGCTGCACGAGATGCTCGACCTCGTAGCCCCCGAAACCATGCAGTAGCCATCTGCAAGAAAGGCTATACCATGCAAAAGTTGCTAGAACTCAAAGGTGTATCGCGCCGCGTGAGCGACCGCTTTTCACTGCGCGACGTCACGCTTGCCGTGGAGCCCGGCCAGATCGTTGGCTTTGTGGGCGCAAATGGCGCCGGCAAGACGACGACCATTCGCGCCGCGCTTGGGCTTATAAAGCCCGATGCCGGCGAGGTGCATCTGCTTGGACAGCGCTGCGACGCCAACGCGCCCGACGAGACGCAGCGCCACCTGCGCTCCCGCATCGGGCTTGTCCTGGACACGTGTCCCTTCCCCTCCACGCTCAAGGTGGGCCAGGTCGAGAAGCTCGTAGGCCCGGCATACCCCACGTGGAGCTGCGAAACGTTCGCCGGATTCATCGACCGATTTGGCCTCGATCCCAAGACGAAGGTCAAGGACCTCTCCCGCGGCATGGGCATGAAGCTGCAGCTCGCCTGTGCGCTCAGCCACAATGCCAAGCTGCTCGTTTTGGACGAAGCCACCGCGGGCCTCGATCCCATGGCGCGCGAGGAACTGCTCGACGAGTTGCTTGCCTTTGTCGCCGACGGCCAGCACAGCGTGCTGCTCTCGAGCCACATTACATCCGACCTCGATCGCACTGCCGACCGCGTCATCTGCATCGATAACGGCTCGATTGTGTTTGACCTGCCGCGCGAGGACATTACCGACCGAGCCGGCATCGCCCACTGCACCCAAGCACAGGCCGCAGAGCTTATGGCTTGCGTCGAAGGTGCCCGTGCCGCCCACCACGCCTATAGCGTGGACGTGCTCGTACCCAACCGTCGCGAGGCGCTCGAGGCCTTCCCCGAGATTCCCTGCGACCGGGCAACCATTGATGACTATCTTCGCCTCATACTGAAAGGGGCTTCGAAATGAAACGCGCCTTTATGTCTGAGCTCGCCATCGTCCGCACGCTTGTCCCGAGCATCGCGGGCGTCGGCCTGTTCATCTTCGTCGTACTAACCCTCGCCAACGCATCGGATGGCGATGCCAGTATGAGCGCCGGCGCCTGCGCGGTCAGTGCCATGTCGCCCATCGTGGTCATGAGCTCGCTGGCCGGCTACGACAATCAAAACGGATGGGAGCGCTATCGGGCAACGCTGCCCCTCTCGCGCAAAGACATCATCTGCGCACGTTACCTCTGCATTGTTGCCTTCTCGGCCATCATGGCGTGCGCGACCGTGCTTTTGAGCACCATCACTCTTCCGTTCTTCGATCACACGGGCATGCCCTCGACGGGACAGATCGTCTTTGAGACCACAATAGCCTCCGCCGCATCGATGCTCATCTCCCTCATGATGGTGTTTCTGGCACAGCCGCTGTTCTTTCGATTTGGACACATGGAGGCGCTGCGCCTTTCCGTCGGCCTGTTTGCCCTGCTCGGATGCCTTGCCATGGCCACGCTGAGCTCCTCCAACCCCATCAGCAACTGGCTCATGTCGATTGCTGGGGCGAATCCCGATCCCGCCGTCCTCGGCTGCCTGTGCGCAGGAATTGCCGTACTGGCCCTCACGCTATGTGCAATCAGCTGCACCGTCAGCACCAAGGTCTATCGGGCACGCGACCTGTAGGCAAGCAAATCTCGACCCACGCGGGCCGCAATCGGTCGCAATCGCCCATCCGCAAATCCATGGCAAACGGCATGTCCCCGGCGTGCGCCACCGTACTACTTGCGCAGCGGCTTGGGAAGCGGAATGCCGGCGGCGATAACAGCGGCGATGATCATGCAGACGATGCCCTTGAGCGGGAAGCACATGAGCAGCAGGCCCACGACCATGACGGGCTGACGCATGACGGCGCCCATCGTCGAGGCGGTGCAGACGGCGACGCAAAAGACCGGATCTGCGCCGGTGAGGATGGCAAGGCCATAGCCCAGGCTCACACCCGAGAAGATAACCGGGAAGAAGTGGCCGCCGCGCCAACCAAGGTTGATGAGGGCGGGCGTCAGCATGGCCTTAACAAGACCGGTCGCGATAAGCACGCCAGCGGGAATGGTCAGATAGGTTTCCATGAGCACATCGGCCTGGGTCTCGCCGGCAAACATGGTGTAGGGCAGGACCGTGCCACAGATGGCGAGCGCCAGGCCGGCCAGCATGGCCTTGACGACCGGGCGCTCCCCTATTGCATGGGACAGTGCCTCGCTTGCATGCTCAGAGACAAAGTACAGCCAACCGCATACGGTGCCGACCAACGCCAGCGGAATGAGCCAGACAAGTTCCAGGTTACCCACCTGGGCGGCCTCGAACCTGGGCATGCCCATGCCGCCGCCCATAAGCTGGCCGAGCAGCAGATAGGTGCCCAGACCGCCGGCAATCGCGATGCCGTAGACCACGGTCTTTTGCGCCTTGGGCAGCTTGATGGTGATCTCATCGGACGCGGAGTCCTCGCCAGCGCCCTGGCCGTCGGCGCTACCGGCGAGCGGCGCCACAAAGCCAAACACGGGCGCGGTAAAGAGCGCCGTCAGGGCAGCCTGGGTGCCCAGCAGCGTGAGCTCCCTAAACTCGGCGCCAAAGCGACGCATGCGGTCGCCGACCCAGCTGCACAGACCCGCGATAACTCCGGTCAGGCCGGCCTCCGGTCCAATACTTCCGCCAAACAGCAGCGGCAGCAATGCCGCAAGCGAAAGCTTGCCGAGGTTGTCGTACGGGTAGCGACCGTCTTGTTTAACCTTGGCCATCACCTGGTTGAGGTCATCGGTCTTGGTGCCCGTAATCTTTTCGTACAGACCGATCAGCAGGCCGCCCAGCAAGCAGACAAAAAACGGGTACGGCAGAAAACCGAACGGGCCGCTCGCGAGCTCAGGCGAAGCGACGCCCAGCGCGTGCGGAATCTCGGTCCATAGATAGTCGACACCGTGCTCCATCGCAAAAAAGAACAGCCAGACCGCGGCGCCTGCGAACGCACCGGTCACGGCAACGCTAACTAAAAACAGCGCACGGTTTTTGGGTTTTGCAAGACTATCCATCGGGACCTCCCGTGGTCAAATTCGGCAAAGATACGTTTTATTGTAGAGCGAGCGTTACCCGAACGAGCCAACCGTCTGCGCCGCAAACGGCACCATTGGGAGTCATAGTGGGGCAGGCTCAAGACTTATCCGTTGATAATCGAGGCAATCTCGCGCAAATCGTCGGCAAAGTAGATGCCGTGCTGGCGCCTCGGGCTCGAAAGCCCTTTATCAATCATGTGCTCGAGCAACGCCTTAAGATCGTTGTAGTAGCCCCCAAGGTTGTACAGAATGCACGGCGCATCGAGATGCCCCAACGACACGGCGGACATGACCTCGGCAATCTCCTCGAGCGTACCCGTCCCACCGGGAAAGGCGATGAACGCGTCACCGAGCTCAATCATCTTGGCCTTGCGTTCGGCCATGTCACTCGTCACGATGAGGTCGTCGATACCGTCATGTTGAAACTCGGCCTCGATAAAAAAGCTCGGTTCAACACCCGTCACGTGTCCACCTGCCTCGAGTACGCTATCGGCGAGCGCACCCATCAGACCCGACTTGGACCCGCCGTATACCAACGCGTGTCCGTTAGCGCCAATCCAGTCGCCCAGCTCCTGCACCGCGGGCAGAAACGCCGGGTCATTGCCGACGCTGGCACCCAGGTATACCGTGATATTCATATTCAGTCCCCCTCGTCGTGACGCGCGGCGCCCGTTCTAGCGTTGGCGTCGGCGATATTCGCGCACACGGCGCGATAGGTCGGCAAGCTCGTCACGATCGAGCTCTTCCAAATGCTCCAGATCATCCATAAAGCGCGCCATGGTGTCCTTTTGGCGCATCTTGATGAGCGTGTTGCAGTAGTTCACCGCCACGCCCGTGAGCATGGCGATGTAGAAGATGCTGATGACGCTCAAAACGACGGTGATAGCGCGGGCAACCGGCGTCTCGGCCGGGATATCACCGAAGCCGATCGTCGATACGGTCTCAAAGCTAAACCAGAGGCCGTCGCCAAACGTAAGGGTCGTGGGCTCGGACAGCCAGACGGCCGTCGAGCACAGCAGATAGAAGACGAGAAACAGGCCCGTGATGCGCGCAAAGCCAGCCTGGCGCAACACGTCGGCAAGCGTCCTCAACTTGTTCATCGCGACCCCTTTTCCCAGACGCCCAATCACATTCGCTCGGTATTGTCCCACGCCTCCCCCGCAAACGGAACTAGTCATTGGGGACGTTCTTAAACGACTAGTCAGTTAAGAACGTCCCCAATGACTACCTAACCGTTTAGCGGTGCGGCGGCTGAATGGGCAGGCTGAGCTGGTATCCTTATGCGAAACTGTCTCAACTCGATAGGATTTCATGTGAAACCTTCCGCCGTCCTTCGCTTGGCTCTATATCGCACCCTGGCCGTCGCGCTTGCTGCGCTCACACTACTGAGCGCCGTCATGCCCACCCCAGCCTTTGCCGCCGACTCCGACCAGCAGGTCAAGACGGTCCGCGTTGGCTGGCTCGTCAACAACAAAGGCTTCCAGGAAGGCACGCCGGGCGAGCGCCTCTCGGGATGGGGCTACGAGTACCTCCAGACCCTCTCGTATTACACAAAGGGCTGGCAATACGAATACGTTAGCGGCACCTTCTCCGAGCTTATGGACATGCTCGAGGCAGGCGAAATCGACCTCATGCCCAACATCTCGTATTCGGCAGAACGCGAGCAGAAGCTGCTCTTTTCCTCGAACCCCGAGGGCACCGAGCGCTACTACATCTACGCCAGGCCCGACCGCGACGACCTGGCCAAGGGTGACCCCCAGGCGCTCCAAGGCCTCACCATCGGCTGCAACTCTGGCGTTATGCAAACTATCGTCGGCCAGCAGTGGCTCGCCGACGAAGGCGTTACCTGCACCTATAAAGAAATCGACACCGGCAGTGCCCTCTTTGAGGCGCTTGCAGACGGCGAGGTCGACGCCGTCATCATGAACGACACCATTTCGTCGCCCGATGCGTCACCCATGTTCTACGTAGGCTCGAGCGACTACTTTTTTGCCGTTCCCAAAAGCCGCCCTGATCTGATGAACGACATCAACGCCGCCATGACGACCATCGCCCGCGATAACCCGCGCTATAACGAGGAAGTCAAATCGAGTTACTCGACCCAAAACAGTGGCTCGTCATCGCTCACCGGCCCCGAGACCACCTGGCTCAAAGAAAACGGCAATACCATCGCGATCGGCTATCTTAAAAACCAACTTCCCTACTGTACGCAAAATGACGACGGCGAGATGGAAGGGTCGCTCGCCTCGCTTGCAACGACGTTGCACGACAAGTTTGGCATTACGGTCAAAACAATCGCACTCTCGAGCAACAAACAAATGATCAAAGCCCTTTCCAACGGGACCATCGATGTCGCCCTGCCGTTGTTTCGCGACTACTGGCTCGCCGAGCAGACAGGGGTCATCCAGTCAAACTCGATGGGAACGGTTTCGCTGACCGCCATTCACAGTGGCAAAAACCTGAACAGCGACCTTAAGAACATCGCTTGTACAAAGAGCACAATCGTTAACCGTTTTGAGCTCGAAAGTCTCTTTCCGAACGCAACGGTAACCAAGTATTCGAATGACGGCGAGGTGCTCAAAGCCCTCGATGAGGGGAAGGCACGTTGCATCATTGTCCCCAGCACGCGCCTGGAAACTCTCCGCGACATCTACGACATCGAGGATTTCGAAACACAGGAACTCACCAACACGGCACAACTATCGTGTTTAATTTCGCGCGGCAAGCCCGAGCTGCTGGGAATCATCAATAAGGGCATCGTCAATGCAGGTGAATCGCTCTCTGCAAACAGCTATTTCCCCACATCGTACTCGGCGCAAGAATCGGATGCGTTCCGACTTCTCTACCGCAACCGCATCGTCATTGCGGCAGTCGTCATTTGCATTTTGCTCACCGGCATCGTCATCCTTGTCTGGTCGCTTTACCGCGCACAGGAGGAACGGCAGAAAGCCGATGCCGCCAACGCCGCCAAAACCGCTTTCCTCACGCGCATGAGCCACGACATCCGCACGCCGCTCAACGGCATCCTGGGCCTTATCGAAATTGAGGAATTGAGAGAAGGCGACATGCAGGTCGCCCGCGAAAGCCGCGCCAAGGCGCGCGTTGCCGCCAATCACCTGCTGTCACTGATTAACGACATCCTCGAGATGGGCAGGATCGAGGAGTGCAAAGTGACGCTCGAGCACGAATCATTCAACCTTAAAGAGCTGTGCGACAATGCGCTCGTACTGTGCAAGCTCCGCGCATCGGACCGCGGCATAACCATGCTCGACACCAGCGAGCCCTACGCTGTCGACCAATATATGATCGGCAGCCCCACCCATATTCGGCAGATCCTTGTCAACCTGCTCGACAACAGCATCAAGTACAACAAGCACGGAGGCACCGTCACGTTCTCATCGACCATCAAACCGGTCGACGACGAGCACGCCGTGTTTTGCTTTAGCGTCTCGGATACCGGCATTGGTATGACATCCGAGTTTTTGGCACACATTTACGAGCCGTTTGCCCAGGAAGGCGACGATGCGCGCAGCAAGTTCCAAGGAACCGGCATTGGCATGTCTATCGTCAAATCGCTCATCGATATGATGGGCGGCACGATTGAGATTTCGAGTGAGGTTGGCGTGGGGAGTACGTTTGACGTCCGGATTCCGCTCGATATCGACAAGAACCCTCAGGCAAGAGAAGGTGCGGACGAGCAGGCGATCAGCTGCTCGCTTGCCGGCATGAACGTTCTTTTGGCAGAAGATAACGAACTCAATGCCGAGATTGCCCAAGCTCTGCTCGAAAGCGAAGGCATCGTCGTGACTCGCGCCGCCGACGGCAACGAGACAGTCGACCTATACGTTAGCCGTCCCGCCGGCAGCTTCGATGCAATCCTGATGGACATCATGATGCCGGGCATGGACGGCTACGAGGCAACCCGGGCGATCCGCCTGAGCGAAAAGGCCGATGCGGCCGACATCCCCATCATCGCGCTCACCGCCAACGCCTTTGCCGAAGACGCCAAGGCGGCACACGACGCCGGCATGAACGCCCATCTGCCCAAACCGCTCGACTTTAGCAAGCTCAAAAACATACTCGCCTGTATCAAGAAAAACGGGGCTGTTTCGCTATAGTTTGTGCTCAACCACCATGCGCAGTAGAAAGGAAGCCAACGATGTTTAGGCCCTTACGTCGAAAGAAACGCGCCATCACCGACGAGAAAGCGCGCGAACTGCTCGCTGCCTGCAAGCGCGGCGTCTTTGCCGTCAACGGCGATGATGGCTACCCCTATGCCATTCCCGTCAACTACTTCTTTGACGCCGAGCACGACAAGATTTATTTCCATGGCGCCAAGGCTGGCCACAAGGTCGATTCACTCAAGCATGATGATAAAGTCTGCTTTACCGTTTACGGCAACGAGTGGTACAAGGACGGCGACTGGGCTCCCTACGTTATGAGTACCGTTGTCTTTGGTCGTTGTCGCCTGGTAGATGAAGCGCCCGCGTTTATCGAGGACAAAGTCCGTCAGCTCGCGCTTAAGTACTACCCTTCTGCCGAAGAAGTCGAGGAGGAGATCGCCAAAGACATAAAGGGCGTCCAACTCTACGAGATTTCGATTGAGTATCTTTGCGGCAAGCAGATTCAGGAAAAGTAGCGAATGCGGAAAACGCGCTCGCTACCCTCTGCGCCCCATGCGCCCACGCATTTTGACGGCGTGGGCGCATGGGGCAGCACTCGAATCGAGCGCCCCCTATACCCCAAAAACGTAGCGGTCCAGGCGGTCGCACGCCTCCCTTACGCGCGAAAGCGGCAGCGCCAGATTCACGCGAATGTGGCAGGGCCCGTGGAACGGGCGGCCGTCCTGATACCCCACGCCCACGCGCGCCCCCTCGTCGAGCAGCCACTGAATATCGCGGCCATGCTCGCGGCACCATTCGGTGCAGTCCAGAAACACCATGTACGTGCCTTGCGGACGCGAATAGGACACGCCCGCAAAATGCTCGTCAACGTAATCGCAGAAGCACTCGATATTACCGGCAAGCACCTGGTTGAGCTCGTCCACCCACTCATAGCCCTGAGGCTGATAGGCACCGATAAGCGCATGCATGGAGAGGACGTTCATCTCGTTGTAGTGAGTCTTGTCGGACACGGCGCACACGCGGTCGCGCAGCGTCTCGTTATAGACGATGTGGTAGCTGCCGACCAGGCCCGCCAGGTTAAACGTCTTGCTGGGCGCATAAAGGGCAACCGTGCGCATGCGGGCATCCTCGCTCACCGACTGCGTCGGGATATGCTTGTGACCCGGCAGGATGATATCGGACCAAATCTCGTCCGAGATCACCACGCAATCGTGCTGGCGATAGATGTCCATGGCGCGCTCGATCTCGTCACGCTCCCATACGCGGCCGCAGGGATTGTGCGGCGAGCAGAATACCGCGGCATGGATGTGGTTTTGAGCGAGCTTGCGCTCCATGTCCTCAAAGTCCATGCGCCACACGCCCTGATCGTCGAGCTTAAGCGGGCTATGGACAATACGATAGCCCGCGGCCTCAATGGACTTGGTAAAGCCGATGTAGGTGGGGCTGTGGACCAGCACCGCATCGCCCGGCTGGACATACGCGCGCAGCGTCGACACAACACCGCCCAGCACGCCGTTTTCGTAACCGATATGTTCAGGGCGCAGACCCTCGACGCCATTGCGGCGGCTCTGCCATTCGATGATGCGGTCAGAGTACTCGGCACGCGGATCAAAGTAGCCAAACATGGGGTGCTGGGCACGCTGAATGATGTGTTCCTGGACCGTGGGCACCGTGGCGAAGTTCATGTCCGCCACCCACATGGGAATGCGATCGAAGCCCTCGTCGGGTGCGTTTGGAGCCATGCCGGGGATCTCACCCCAAGAATCAACGGCGATGGAGTCCATGCCGTGGCGGTCGATAAGCGAAGTAAAGTCGTATTTCATCCTGGGCTCCCATGCAAAGCGGATTGTTTTGGTAGGCGTTATTGTCCACCAGCATGGGCGGTTTTGGCATGGGGTTTGGCTCTTAATTTGACGGGTGCGGACGAATGGCTGATTAGTCTTGCGCGTCGTTGACGGCGACTACGGTTAGCCGGGTTTCATCGACCGTAAAAGATATGTCGAGCCCGGCGAAGGCCAAGTGATAAACACGGTTTGGCTCGTGCTTGCTGCCCGCGCGGCGCGGATCCTGGCGAAGAACCTCAACCAAGCCAGGAAGCTTTGTAGGCGGGACCATATCCTGCAGCGCTTGCGGAAACTCGACGTCGAGCTCTTGCCACGGCGCATCCTCAATCCAGCCGCCGGTCGCATCCGGGTGGCAATCCGCAAACGGAATGTAGGGCTTAATGTCGTAGATGGGCGTGCCGTCGCGCAGGTCGGCCCCCAACACATGGATGATGGGACCATCGTCGGTGAGCTCGACACGATCAAGCTTGACGCAGGTGAGACCGATGGGATTAGGGCGAAACGGACTGCGCGTGGCAAAGACGCCCACACGCTCGGCTCCGCCCAGACGCGGCGGACGCACGGTTTTCGACCACTTGGCATTAGTTCCGGACCTGTCCTGCTTTTTGGCATCGGCGGCTATGTCCTTAGCCGTGCCGCCGGGCGTGCCGTTTTCGAAGCGCCAGAGCAACCATAGGTGAGAGAAGGAATCCAGACCCTCAACTGCTGCGTTGGAGGCAAATTCCGGTTCAAAGACGATGCGTCCCTGCAAATGGGGCGCCAAAAAGCTGTTGCGCGGAATGCCGAACTTCTGCGGCAGATCGGTATGTATGTGTGCAATAGGTTCCATGCCGGTCATTGTACGGCATGGAGGCGTGGGACGTTGTACGCAATTCTTCGCCGCAGCCCCCGTCGCGCAACCAACGGTTGCTTGGAAGGGCACCTGCCGCCGCGTATGCTTAAAGCCAACAACCAGCAGAAAGGAGCCGTTATGGCCTTCGCAGAAAAGCTCATTGCTGTCCGTCGCGCCCATCATCTTACCCAAGAGCAACTCGCCGCCAAGCTCTTCGTCACACGCCAAGCCGTCAGCCGTTGGGAACGCGGCGAAGTCACACCGGGCATCGACATGATGAAGCTCATTGCCGCCATAACCGGAGAACCGCTGTCCCACCTGCTCGAAATGCCCGAGCACTATTGTCAGAGCTGCGGCATGATACTCACGCCCAACGACTGCGGCACCGACGCCACGGGCGCCACGACCGACCATTACTGCAAGTGGTGCTACGAGCACGGCAAGTACACCTACGACACCACGATGGAGGCAATGATCGAGGATTGTGCCCCGCGCCTGGCACAAAACACCGGCATGTCGCTCGACGAGGCCGTCTCACTCATGGGTGCCGTCTTGCCGCAGCTGGAGCGCTGGCGCGCCGTGCAGGAAAACGAGGAGCGCTTCGGCGCCGAGGCGCGGGCGCGCTATGGCGACGAGGCTGTCGATGCAGCAAACGAGGCACTGCTGGGCATGGACCCCGAGACATGGAACGACATGAAGGAACTTGAACGCGCTGTTCTGGGCCAGCTCTCGATTGCCATGGGCGATGGCGAACCGGAAGGCAGCGAGGCCCGCAAGCTTGTAGCAATGCACCGTCGATGGATTGGCCTTAACTGGGGACACGAGCCCCAAGACGAAGCATACCTGGGCCTCGCCCACGGCTATCTTGCCGATCAGCGCTTTATCGACTACTACGACAAGCCCTGCGGCACCGGAGCCACGGCGTTTCTGGTCCATGCCATCGAGTCATCAATGGATCGCGCATAGACTGCGGCGGCTTTGGGTATCTCAACCGAAACCTCAACCGATTGGAGACACCATGGCTACTGATCACGAACTCGTGCTCTACGTTATGACCGGCTGCCCGTATTGCATAAAGGTCAAGCGCTTTTTGGCCGATAACGGCGTGACCATCCCCGAGCGCAATATCTCGACCGACCCCGATGCCGAGCAGACACTCATCGCCGTCGGCGGAAAGCGCCAGGTTCCCTGCCTGTTCATCGACGGTAAACCGCTCTACGAGTCGAGCGACATCATCGCGTGGGTGCAGAAGAACCTGCTCTAGCACGCGCACTGCGGCCAGTTCGCGCCAACCGAGCCGAACCCATACGAACCAAACATGTACGCCAGCATCCAAAGTCGACATTTTCCGACATCTTTGGATGCTGACGTACAGCTTTTCAATCTAGTCATTGGGGACGTTCTTGAATGACTAGTCGTTAAAGAACGTCCCCAACGACTAGTAGCCACAAAAGCGGGCAGCGGGCGCAAGCGGCTGCTCGCGAAAGACGCGCTCGACAGCAGCGCGGTATTCATCGACCTTTTTGGTCTTGCGAACGAGCTTGTGAACGGTCGCGGGATCGGCGAAGGCGCATTTGGCGTAGAACCACCACTCCTTCATGCGAAAGACCGCGTTGCCCCCAATCTCGTCCGTATAGGCCGCAAACAGCATGTCGTGGAAGCGCTGCAGCTCAGCGGCCGTGGCGGCAGGGCCGACCTTAACCATGCGAGGCAGCGCGGGGTTCGCAAGCAGGCCACGCCCCAACATCACATGGCGCGTGCCGGGATAAGCCTCCACCAGCGCATCCATGTCCTCAAGATCAAAAATATCGCCGTTGTATGCCACAGGAAACGGTGCCCGCTCCAACGTCTCGCCGTAAAACTCTTTACGCGGCGAGCCCGTATAACGGTCCTTTTGCACGCGCGGATGCACGACCAGCTCTGCCAGCGGCATGCGGCAATAGAGGTCGAGCACGCGTTCGTACTCGTCATCGCTTTCCAACCCCAACCTGGTCTTGACCGACACCGGCAAGGGTGAGCGTTCGCACACGTCGCTCAAGAACACCTCGAGCTCATCCAGGTTGCGCAGAAAGCCCGAACCCTTGCCTTTGGCAACAACCGTACCCGAGGGGCAGCCAAGGTTGAGATTGACCTCGCGGTACCCCATCTCGGCGAGCACCTGCGCCGCCCACACAAACTCGTCCGCATTCTTGGACATCAGCTGAGGTACTACGTTAAGCCCCTGGTTATTGGCAGGATCGACCTCTTTAAACGCCTTGCCACCAAAGCGGTTGCCCACCCGCGGCGGCGGCAAAAACGGCGTGTAATAACAATCGAGCGCGCCAAAGCACTCCGCATGCACGCGACGGAACACATGCCCGGTAATCCCCTCCATGGGGGCCAGCGATAAATTCATCAACATCCACTCTCAAATCAATGTGACAAAGGGACAGTCCCTTTGTCACATCCCATTCAAGCGGTTCAGGAACTCTTCGCAGGCGCGAGAACGCAGGCGATATTTTTTCCACACCAGATACGATGCAATGGTGAAGGGGCAAAAGGGCAGTCCCTTTGCCCCAAGTGCCGGC
>CABUDZ010000004.1 GCA_902490445.1 uncultured Collinsella sp. | reverse complement strand
GTTTTTCATGCTCCAACCTACAAGAGTCAGCAATCTAAATCGGAATCTTGGAAAAGCATGAGGGCAAAGCTGTCAGCTATGTGTTACAAGGCGTCAATAATCACTTGATGCCTCGAAGCCAATTAATCTCACGAAGCAAGATGACGCAATAGGTGCAGAAAAACCGTCTGGTGTCGATCAGTCCAGGAATTTTGCCGATAGCAAAAGTAGATGGGCAAGGTTACATCACGCGAACCTTCAATGGAGCACTCACTCACTTCTGACCCATCCGATGCGAGAGAGGACCCAGACAAACTCAATATCAATCCCCCGGCTTGAAGAAACTCAGTCTGAGCCCTGCTTCCGTATTCAACATCACGGAAGCGAAAATTGACGAGCTGGGCTTCGGGACATTGATTGATTGCATTGAGACAGGGTGACAAATTAATGGGAACAGCGAGCCTGCCGCCCAGTAACTCGCGAATGGTCATGGCGCCCACAGATTGATGACCCGCTGGGCATGAAAGAACCTTGAGCTCCTTTTCACCCAAATATTTTGAAGAAAGGACGCTGTCCCGTGGTTCCTCGAATGAGATAGCCGCATCCGAAATGCCAAGCACAAGTGATTCAAAGCATGTGGCCGTTGGCTGATGCCACACATCAAGGTGAATCTGAGGGTGCGAGCGTTCAAACGAGTCATACCAGCTTTCGGCAAAAAGGCGCCCCCGCCCATGAAGGCAGGGGGCGTAAAGACGAAAGTGGCCATCGGGCGAAACGCCGTCGCCCCTCGATTGAGCGTACTTTTTGAGATCGTCGACTTGCGCCAGGATCACGCGCGCACGACGCGCAAATTCTCTGCCCGCCGGAGACAAAACAGCCTCCCCCGCCGATCGGTCGAGCAAAACAATCTGATACTCAGATTCCAGCTTTTTGATTGCCGACGAAACGGCCTGCGGACTCACATGAACGGCGCGAGCTGCTTTGCGCACGCCGCCATAGTTCGCTACCGCTTGAAGGTATTCGAGTTGAGAAAGCTGCATAGATTACTCCAAAGGCAGCCAAGTCGACGGGCCAAGCGCCCTCAGATGAGGTTCTCGCCCAGGTTTTTGCCGCCGAGGACGTGCATGTGGAAGTGCATGACGGTCTGGCCGGCGTTGACGCCCTTGTTGGAGATGACGCGGAAACCGTCCTCCAGACCCTTGGCCTTGGCGACCTCCTGGATGGCGTGAGCTATGGCGCCCATGGTCTCGGCGGGTACGTTGTCGGCGATGTCGCTGTAGTGCTTCTTAGGGATCACGAGCGTGTGGACCGGCGCCTGCGGGTTGAGGTCGTCGAAGGCGATGACCTGGTCGTCCTCATAGACAACGGTCGAGGGGATCTCGTGGTTGGCAATTTTACAGAAGATGCAATCGCACATAGCTGGTTCCTTTCTTACAGACCAAGGTAATTATATTTGGTCAAGATGCTTAGAACGAAAGGTTATCATCGGTGTTGGCGGCCTCGCCGTCGGCGAGCACGTCGTTGCCGTCGACGTCCTTAAGGAGCACCGAGACCTTCTGCTCGGCATCGGACAGGCGGGTGCGCAGGCTTTTGAGGAGCTCGACGCCGCGGGTGTAGCTCTCGAGCGACTCCTCAAGCTCCATATCGCCCGACTCCAGGCTGCGGATGATGAGCTCCAGCTCCTGCGAGGCCTGCTTGTACGTAAGCTGCTCGACCGGGGTCTTCTCTGCCATATCTGTTTCCTTTCCTAAGGGTCTATCACTGCGAAACGCGGTCTACTCGACCGTATCGACCGTTGCTGCCACGTTGCCGTCTGCCATGCGCACGCGAATGGCGTCGCCAGGCTTAAAGGTCTTGGCACTCGTAGCCACACCATCATCGCTGTACGCGATGGAATAGCCGCGAGCAAGCACTTTGAGCGGCGACAGGGCATCGAGCGACGCTGCCGCACGGCTGAGGTCGGACGCTGGTTTGCTGAGCATCGTGCGCCCTTGATGCTCTAGGCGGGAACTCGCAAGCGTGAGCGCATGGCGCTTACCATCGAGCCCCGAGGTGCTTGTAATCAGACGCTCGGGCAAGCGCTCAAAGTTGGAGCGGAATGTCCCGACCGAGCGTACTATGGCGCCCGACAGGCGATCGGCAGTCAGCGCAAGCTCCGATTCGCGACGCTCGACCATAAATGTGGGGTCGTTGAGGCACGGGCGACACGCAGCGGCATCGAGCGCATCACCCAAGCGAGCCGTATAGGTATCCCAGGCACGGCGACCGCGCTGATCGAGCATCTCCAGGTCGACCTGGGCCGACCCAATCATCGATGCCATCGCGGCACCCAGACGCTGATGGCGCGCCTCGAGCACATCGGCCAACTCCGTCATAGCCGGCGCCACCGATTCTGCCGCCGCCGTGGGCGTGGAGGCGCGTCGGTCGCTCACCATGTCGCAAATCGAGGTATCGGGCTCATGGCCAATGCCGGTCACCACGGGCACAGGACAAGCCGCCACCGCGCGGGCAAGCTCCTCGTCATTAAAGGTCATGAGGTCCTCAAAGGAGCCGCCGCCGCGCACCAGCAAAATACAGTCGGGCGCCGGCGTAATGGAAGCGGCGCGGCGCAAGCCATCAATGAGCTCGGCCGGCGCACCCTCGCCTTGAACCTTGGCGCCCACGCCGACAAGCTCGACGAGCGGGTTGCGACGGCGCAGCGTACGCTTGACGTCGTCGATTACCGCACCGGAAAGCGAGGTGACGACCGCCACGCGTGAGCAAAACACCGGGATGCGGCGTTTGCGGGACTCGTCCATCAGTCCCTCGCGGCGTAGCTTTTCGGCCAACTGCGCCACCTGTTGACGCAGCAGACCCTCCCCCGCCAGCGAAAACGAGCGAGCGACAAAGCTCATGCGGCCCGTGGCCTTATAGAGATTGAAGCTGCCCTTAAAGCTCACCTGCATGCCGTCACGCAGATCGAAGGTACGCTTGAGATAGGCGCCCTTCCAGATGATGCAGTCGACGGCGGCCGAGTCGTCTTTAATCTGGAAGTAGCAGTGGCCACTTCGGGCATTGGGACCACGGAAACCCGTGACCTCGCCCAGGACGATCAGTTGCGGAATAGCATCGAGCGCACCGGCGGCGATCTCTACCGCCTGGCTCACGCTGAGCTCTTTACGCTCCTGCTCGTCCGAACCGTCGAACTCGGCGGAAACGCTATTGCCGGTTAGATTCCAACCTGCCACGCAACCTCCTTTCGTTATCGTGCACAAAGGCTCTGGCCCTGCGCAAATTCAAGTCCCACACATAGTACAGCGCCGCGGGGACACAAATCCCCGCGGCGCCCAGCGACCCAATTTGTTATCGGTTGGAGTTTCTGTTGTAGCGAGCCATAAGATAGAGCAGCTGAATAATCGAGGTGAGTGCCGCCGCCACGTAGGTAAGCGCGGCTGCCGTCAAGACCTTCTTGGCACCGTTGACCTGCTTGGAGCTCATACCCGACTGCTCAATATACGCCACGGCGCGCCGACTGGCGTCAATCTCGACCGGCAGCGTAACGAACTGGAACAGCACGCTAAACGAGAAGAAGATCAGCGCGAGGGTCGTGAGTCCCGCGATGTTCATAAACAGGCCCATGAGCAGCACGATGGTCCAAGTGTTCTGGGTAAAGTTGACGACCGGCACGAGGGCGGTGCGTACCTTCATCATGGTATAGCCGCTTTGACGCTGAGCGGCATGGCCTGCCTCGTGACAAGCGACAGCAACGCTTGCGACCGAGCCGCCCGAACGGTTGGAATCCGACAGATACAGATTGTTGTCCTGCGGGTTGTAGTGGTCGGTAAGCTCACCAGCGACGCCCTTGATACCCACGGCATTGCAGCCGTTGGCGTCGAGCATGCGGCGCGCGACCGCAGCGCCCGTGTCGCCGTCCGAGCGAACCTTGGACCACGTCTTGTACGTCGAATTGATATAGTTCTGTGCGGCAAGGCCAAGCACCGTGCAGACAAGCACAACCAGCAGGTACAGCGGGTCGATGCCAAAGCCGTATCCATAGTAGTAGGGCATACGAATTCCTCCGAATCGAGTTACACGTTGGAGGCATTCTACCCACTCAGCAGACTAGGCTTCCCTATAACAACTCAATCTTTCCGTCCTTCACGGTGAGCCCCATATTGCCGGAAAGCAGATCGTCCAGGCGCGAACCCACAAGCTCAAAACGCCAGCCTTCGCGCAGGGGGCTTTGCTCAGGATGCTCGATGTAATCGGCCAGGTCATCGCGCGAGGCAATGACCGAGGTCGCCACCCCCGAGCGCTCGGCAACCAAGCGAATAAGCGCATACATCAGGTCCGTCACGCTCTCAAGCTCCGGCGAAATCTGGCGATGCCCGCGCACCATGAGCGGCAGGCGGTCGTGCGGGCAGCTCGCGCCGCGTTTGATGGCCATGAGCGCGCCGTCCACATCGCGCTCCCCCAGCTGGTCGGTGCCGCGGATGCTGCGGAACTGCTCGACGCGCACGGGATTGCGCTTGACGAGCGCCAGCAGCGTATCGTCGGACATGACCCACTTGCGCGGGATGTTGCGGCGCTCGGCGCGATCCTCGCGCCAGGCGGCGAGCTCGCGCGCGATACCCAGCTGGTGACGACTGCACGAATTGATGCGTTTGACCTTGCGGAACGCCTCGTGGCGATCGGCGCGATAGTGCGACTCGTCGGCCAGCGGGCGCAACTCGTCGAGCACCCAGTCCACACGGCCCAGTTCGCGCAGGCGACTCATCATCTCGGTATAGGCGACGATCAAGTACTTGACGTCATCGATCGCGTACTCAATCTGCTTATCGGTCAGCGGGCGACGCGACCAGTCGGTCAGCGACTCGGTCTTGGGCAACGAGACGCCGCAAAACGTCTGCACGAGCGCGCCGTAGGAAATCTGCTGGCGCTCGCCCAAAAAGGAGGCGGCCACCTGCGTGTCAAAAATCGGACGCGGTAGCACGCCTACGGTATGAAGCATGACCTCCATATCCTGCGAGCAGGCGTGGAAGACCTTGATCACGCCCTCGTCGGCCATAAGCTCGGCAAGCGGCGACAGGTCGTCGATCACCAGCGGATCGACAGCGACACTCTCGGCGGGGGTGGCAATCTGGACCAGGCACAGGCGCGGATGAAACGTGCGCTCGCGCAAAAACTCGGTGTCGACGGCGATCGCGTCGAACTCGCGGGCGCGCTGGCAAAAGTCGACCAGAGCCTGATGTGTGGAAATGTACATATCAACCCATCGAATAAGGTTAGGCCCGAAAAACACGGGTAGGATATCGGCATTGCCCTACAACTATACTCGGTTAGTCACAGAACGGGAACGTAAGTATGCGCTGCCTTATCATCCACAACCCGGCATCGGGCCCCAGCTCAGATGAAATCTACGCGTTCACGCACGCCCTCGCGCAGGGCGGCGACGAGGTCGTGATGCGTTTTATCGGCGATGGCATGGAACCCGAGGACGCCGTGGCAGACGTGCGCGAGTTTGATCGCGTGGTGATTTCGGGCGGCGACGGCACCGTCTCCAACGTGCTCGACCAAATGCGCGGATGCGGCGTCCCCACGCTCGTCTTCCCCTCCGGCACGGCTTGCCTGTTCTTTAACAACATTGGCAATGCCCCCGAGGCCGCGGCGCTCGCCAAGGCCTGCCGCGTCGGCCGTACCGTCAAGGCGGATATGGGTGAGCTCTTTTGGCTCGACGAGAACGGCAACGAAAAGCGCCACGGCTTCATCATCATCGCCGGCTCGGGCTACGACGCCGAGATCATGATGAAGGCCGCCCCCACCAAAAACGACATCGGCGAGATCGCCTACTTCCTATCCGCGCTCGCTACGCCCAACCCCACGGTGGCGCACTTTACGATTGAACATGACGGCATTGTCGAGGAGCTCGATGGCATCTGCTGCATGGCCGGCAACACCTCGGTCATCCAAAACGACATCAACCTGTTCCCCGACTGTCGCATGAACGACGGCATGGTCGACATCGCGGTCATCGAGCCCGTAAAAACCGTGCAGCTGCTCCCGACCGTGATCACCGCCGCGCTCGACCCCGCCGGCAAGGTGCTCGGCCGTCCGCAGTTTAAGATCATCCAGACCAAAGAAGCCAAGATCACCTGCACCCCGTCGCTGGGCATGCAGTTCGATGGCGAAATCATCTCCAGCAACTCGGGCGTCTTTGGAGCCCGCGCACTTCCGCAATGCCTCGACCTCATCGTCGACGAATTCTCCCCACTCGGAAAATAGGAGGACCCCATGAACGACAATCCCCTGCTCGGCTTTATCGTCATCGTTTTGGCCATGCTCATCGGCTATGCGATTAACGTTATCCACCGCCGGAAGAAGTAATTCCACATTGGTATGATATTCATCCAATCATCGTCTCCCCCGTTGTTTATGCATTTGCCAAACAGCGGGGGATTTTTCTTTGCGCCCCGTGCAAGGTGCTTTATTCAGGTAGAGTAATTGCAGGGTGCCTTTATTTAAGTAAAGCTACATAATGAGTATTCTTATCCGTTCATCGCATATTTTAGGACGCTCATCGAGTATTTCATCGAAATAGATGAATACTCTTTAGACTTCCTATAGGCTAATAGATGTATTTATTAGCTGAGATTCCACATAGCTTTGCGGGGTCTCAACAGTTGGGAGGGATTATGAGGTTTACTCATCCCGTCAACACGCTCAAGAAGCTTGGCTGCGGCCTCGCATTCGGAGCTGCGGCCATTATGGCCATGCCGACCTCGGCGCTCGCTTGCACCCAGATCTACATGGGCAGCAAACTCACGGCGGACGGCAACACGTACTACGGCCGCGCAGAAGACTTTAGCCCACGCTATATCAAGCACTTTGGCATTGAGCCTGCGCACAAGGACGGCAGCGAATATAGCTCGCTCGAATCCGGCTTTGAGTACAAGTCCAAGGGCGCGACCTACCGCTACACCTTCGTTCGCGACAACCCCTCTCAGTGGGAAGATCGCTATGACGCTTATTCCGAGGCTGGCATCAACGAGAAGGGCGTCTCCTGCTCTGCCACGCTGAGCACCTCCTACAACGAGAAGGCTGAGGAGGCCGACCCCATTACCGAGGAGACCGGCATCGGTGAGTACAATTACGCCAGCGTCATCCTGGGCGAGAGTGCCACGGCCCGCGAGGGCGTCGAGCTCCTCGGTAGCCTGGTCGACGAGCAGGGCATCTGCACCAACGACCAGGTCATCATCGCCGACAACAACGAGACCTGGCTGTTCGCCGGACTTTCTGGCCATCAGTGGATTGCCATGAAGCTCACCGACGACATCGCCTCGGTCAACCCCAACATCGGCAACCTTAACTACAAGGTCAACCTCGACGACACCGAGAACTGCCTCCACTCCAAGGACATTCAGACCATGCCCGAAGAAAAGGGCTTTGCCAAGTACTTCGAGGACGGCCAGTTCGACGTTGCCCAGACCTACGGTGAGGAAATTAGCGATAAGGCCATGCATTCTTGGTCTCGCTATATCCAGGGCCGCGATTATTTCATGGCTCCGCTTGCCGAGGGCACCGACTACGAGATCGTTAAGGACGAGCGCGAAGATGCTCGTGCCACGACCGGCGCCCTGGTCCACGAGATGCAGCCGCTGTTCTTCCAGCCCGGCAAGTCCGACTGGAACACCTTTGAGATGATCCGCAGCTTTGCCACTCGTGGCGAGAATGTCGCCGGACTCAACGCCAACACCGACGGTGCCTATGCCATCGGCTCCAACCGCAACACCGAGATCCACACCTTCCAGATCCGTCAGGGCATGGACCCCGAGATCGCGACCATCCAGTGGGAGATGCTCTCCAACGCCGAGCTCTCCGTCGCTATTCCCTTCTACTCCGCACTGCTCACCGAGGTCAGCCCCTACTTCAGCGATCAGGATGTCTCCTTCGATCACTGTGAAGAGGAAGACGTCGTGAACAACGAGGAGCCCAAGAACTCCATCAATTACGTCCTCATGGACATCAACACGCTCGCCGAGGAGAACCGCGACAACTGCGCCACCGGCGTCCGCGCCTATCTCGACGCTCTGCAGAAGGAGCTCATCGAGCAGAACCTGACCGTCGACGAGGCCATGCAGGCTGCCGAGGGCACCGAGGCCCGCACCGCCCTGGCCAACAAGGCTGGCAAGGCCGCGACCAAGAACACCTACGTCAAGTGCAAGGCCATGCTCGAGGAGATGCGCGATTACCTCAAGAAGGGCGACTTCTCCGAGAAGTTCGTCCCGAGTGACTACGATGCCGACAACGACTGCCTGGTCGAGTCCATCACCTACGCCGACGAGGCCCTCTCCGATGAGGACGTTGCCGAGCCCGAGGTTAAGGAAGAGGCAACCGAGGAGAAGTCAGAGGGCAACAACATGGCCGCCATGGCTGTTGGTGCCGTCGTCATCATCGGTGTCTGCGGCTTCGTGCTCTATCGTCGCAAGAAGGCCTAAGACCCTCACGTTCTAAAGGAGGGCGAGACAGCGTGAGCGGCCTTGCCCTCCTAGCCCGTCATCTGACCGGCGGGAAACGCCGCTGAAATCTTTTCAAAAAAGATTTCCCTGCACATATATCGCTGTGCTATAGTGCAGCGCAACAGCAACTAGGTGCGACCGCGCCACGGCATCACGAAAGGAGCCACCAACATGAAGAACACGATGACGTCTCTCAACAACTGGTGGTGGCGTGATGCGAATACGATCGGTCGACAGTGAGTCCCTCACGCCTGTTTTTGCGCTCTAGGTGATTGGAAGGCCTCCGGTTTCGACCGGGGGCCTTTTTCCATCTCGAGCCCGATCGCATTCGCATCACGCGCCTCCGCTTTCTTCTCTTGCACTTCCCCTCCGAAAGGATTTTCACCATGTCTCAGAACACCACCACCGCCCAGCCCCGCACCGTCCAGACCGCCGACCGCGGTAAGCTCGATATCCGTGCCCTTGTCCTGCTCGCCATCCTCCTTGCCGCCGGCTTCATTCTCAACTTCACCGTCGGCAAGGCCATCTCGGGCATCTCGGGCGGCATGATTAGCCCCGAGTTCATCATCTCGGCCTTCTGCCTCACCATCCTGGTCGTTCGCCCCAACATTGGTCAGGCGCTCGTCATCGGCCTTATCTCGGCCGCCGTGATCCAGATCACCACCGCCTCGCCGTTTGTCGATTTTGCCGCCGAGGGCATCGCCGCCATGCTCATGGCCCTCATCGTCAACGCCGCCGCCAAGGGCGGCCAGGTTAAGCCTGCCGTCGCCATCGTCGCAACGTTCGTGACCACCTTTGTCTCGGGCGTCATCTTCATGGTCATCAAGATGGCCATGCTCGGCGTGGTGAGCGAGCTCGCCGCAGCCATGTTGCCCGTCGTCGCCATGACCGCCGTCTTTAACGCCATCCTGGTCGGCGCCCTCTACCTGCCCATCCAGAAGTCCCTTAGGCTCAACTAACCCGCTCGGCTTTACGAGCCACCCCATCTTGGCGTTCATTCGTCGCTCGCGTACCCAAGTACGCTTCGCTCCTCTTTCGCGCCATCCTGGGCCCCTCGTAAAGCCGCCTCCGTGCTCCACCACCAAAGACTGTCCCAGACAACTAGCTCTTGGGGACGTTCTTAAACGACTAGTCATGTAAGAACGTCCCCAATGACTCTGAAAGGTATCCATGGAAACGATCATCAACGTCGACGATATCTCGTTCTCCTATGGCACGCAGACCGAGCAGGCACTTAAGCATATCTCGCTCGGCGTGAACAAAGGAGATTTTATCGGCATTATCGGTCCTTCGGGCGCCGGCAAGTCTACACTTGCCGCCTGTCTGTCGGGAGCCGTACCCCACCATTACACCGGCACGTTCTTTGGCTCCGTCACTGTCGACGGCAACGACACCTGTGAAGTTACGCTCACCGATGTGTCGCAGATCGTCGGCAGCGTGCTGCAGGACATCGACACGCAAATGGTCGCCTCGGTCGTCGAGGACGAGATGCTTTTTGGCCTGGAGAACTTTGGCGTTCCCCACGACCAGATCGAGCAACGTGTGAGCGAGACGCTCGAGACCGTCGGCATCAGCGACCTGCGCGACCGCGAGATCGCCACGCTTTCGGGCGGCCAAAAGCAAAAGGTTGCCATCGCCGCCATCCTCGCCATGCGTCCGCGCGTGCTCGTGCTCGACGAACCCACCGCGGCGCTCGACCCCGCCAGCTCCACGCTGGTCTTCGAGACCCTGCGTGAGGCCAACCGCGCACTCGGCATTACCATCGTCGTCGTTGAGCAAAAAGTCGCCCTGCTTTCGGAGTATTGCAACCGCGTGCTCGTGCTCAATCATGGCGAAATCGCGCTACAGGGCGAGCCGCACGAGGTCTTCGCACACGCCGATGAGCTCCGCGCCATCGGCGTCGATTGCCCGCGTGTCACGCGCATTTTCAACAGCCTCGAGGTCGATGGCCTGGCCAGCGGCACTCCCTGTTTGGATGTTGATGAGGCCGAGCGCCTGATTTCGGGCATCGTCGACCCCGCACACGCAAGCAGTGGCATTCAGGCACCCGCCGGCTCACCGCACGCACCGTCGTTGCGCCCTCATGCCAAGGACGCCGAGCCCGTGCTCACCTTCGATCACGTTGAGTTTGCCTATCCCAATGGCGGCGCCGCCGTCCACGACCTCAATCTGACCCTCTATCCCGGCGAGCTCGTGGGCATCGTCGGCCAAAACGGCGCCGGCAAGACCACGCTCACCAAGCTGCTCACAGGCCTGCTTAAGCCCGCCTCGGGCAGCGTGCGTGTCACGGGACTGGATACCGCAGCCGTTCCCACGAGCCGCATCGCCCGCGAAGTCGCAACCCTCTTCCAAAACCCCGACCGCCAGATCTGCAAGGACACTGTGCTCGACGAGGTCGCCTTTGGCCTGGAGCTTGCCGGCATCGACCGTGCCGAGGCGCTGCGTCGCGCCCAGCTCGTCATCGACCGCTTTGGCTTGCCGGCCGACGAGGCGCCCTTCTCGCTCTCGCGCGGTCAGCGCCAGATGGTGGCACTCGCCTCCGTCGTGGTCGTAGAGCCCAAAATCGTGGTGCTCGACGAGCCCACGAGCGGCCTTGACTACCGTGAGTGCATGACCGTCATGGAAACCGTGCGCACCATGGCCGAGCGCGGCTGCGCCGTCATCATGGTCTGCCACGACATGGAAGTCGTATCCGACTTTGCCGAGCGCATCGTGGTGATGGCCGACGGCCGCATCCTCGAGCGCGGCCGCACGCACGAGCTGTTCTCGAACTGCGAGCTCATGCAGCAAGCCTACGTTGAGCCACCTCAGGTCATAGAGCTTTCTCGTCGCCTGGCATCCTCCGTCTCTCCCGCCTTTGCACAGGTGAGCGAGGTCACCGATATCGTTCGCATTACCGAGGAGATGGTCCACCGTGGTTAACGTCATCGACTATATGCCGGGCGATACACTGCTGCACCGCTTGAACCCGGTCGTCAAACTGGGCCTCGCCGCCGCCATCATCATCGGCATCTTCCTGTCCGATACCTACGTGGCGCTGTTGGGCTTTTTGGCGCTCACCCTTGCACTGGGCGCCTACGCCGGCGTCGTCGACCGTCTGCTCTCACTACTCAAGCTGCTGATTCCGCTCGCGCTTATCATGCTGGTGCTTCAGCTGGCCTTTATGCGCGACGGCAACGTGGTGTGGGGCTTTATCACCGACACGGGCCTCATTACCGGATCGAAGGCCTGCCTACGCCTGTTGGGCGTGGCGCTGCCACTCATCCTCATGCTTATGGTGACCAAGCTCAACGACCTCGCCAACGCCTGCGTCGAGGTGCTGCACGTGCCATATCGCTATGCCTTCACCTTTACCACGGCACTGCGCTTTGTGCCGGTATTTGGCCAGGAAATGAACGCCATCATGGAGGCGCAGACTGCACGCGGCGTCGAATACGACACTAAGAATCCCGTCAAGAAACTCAAACTCATGCTGCCGCTGTGCGTGCCACTGCTTATTTCGAGTGTGGGCAAGACCGATGCCACCGCACTTGCTGCCGAGCAGCGCGGCTTCTACCTGCGCACGCGTGCGAGTTCGTATAAGCGCTACCCCATCAAAAGCCTGGATATCGCCGTACTTATCGTCAGCATCGCCCTTATCGCCATCGGCTTCCTGTTCTAGCAATCGCTGGCAGCAACCGGCAAACGCAAAAGGCCTCGGCTCGCACCAAACGAGCCGAGGCCTTACTGTTTTCCCAGATAAAACCTGCCAAAATAAACCTGTCCCTTTTTGGCAGGTCGAGGGTTATAGGCGGTAGAGGGCGCCGCTGCGGATGATGGACTCGCGTACCAGGACATCCATCGCATCAAGGGTGATCTCGGGCATCTCGCGATACTTCTGCAGCACCGAAAGCTCCGTGCAGGCCAGGATGACGCGGTCGCAGCCGCTACGGGCGAACTCCCACATCACGCGGTCGAACTTATCCATATCGGGCTCGCGCCCGGCCTTCACATCATCGTAGATGAGCGACATCACATCGTTCTGACGTTTCTCGCTGGGATAGACGACCTCAACGCCCGCTGCCTCGCACTCGCGGCCATAGACGCCGGCGCCCACGGTGCCATCGGTGCCCATAATGCCGATCTTGTGCACCGGCTCGGCGGGCATACTCAGGTTGGGATCGAACTCGCACTCCCCCATCACCGCACCCGCCAGGGCATAACGCACCGATTCGCGCGGCATATGGATAATCGGCACCTTGGTAAACGACTGAATCTGATCGTAGAAGTAGTGCGATGTGTTACAGGGAATCGCTATGTGCGCGCAGCCCAGCGACTCGAGTGCTTGGGCACACTCCTTCATGGTCGCCAGCAGCTCGGTATGCTCACCGGTCTTGATGGCCAGCGTGCGGTCGGGCATGGTCGACTTGGAAAGCACCACCATGTCGATATGCTCCTGGTCGCACGTAGCCGCCGTATGACGCACCACCTGGTCGTAGTAATACGACGTGGCCTCGGCGCCCATGCCGCCGATAACTCCCAGCTTTTCCATCGCCGCCTCCTTGGTGACGCCCACGCAATTGCGCGTATCATACCCGCGCCCGCCCGATACATACCGGACGGGCGCCACACTCGTCTACTTGTAATACGTCTTGAACAGCTTAAAGTGGCGCAGCTTGGTGTGCCACATGCGCAACCAGCGGTTAAAGACAAAGTCTCCCTTCATAAACGAGGGATCGGCGCCCTTGCCCTCCTTGGCAAGACGATGCACCTTCGCGCGCAGCTCGGGAGCCTTGACGTACTTGTCGACGACGCCCATGGGAACGACCATCCACAGCGCCTCGTCCTTCGCCGTCACAAACTCCGGCTCAAACGGGCGGTTATAGACGTACTCATCCACCACGTACTTGGCAACGTTAAAGCCGCTGTTGGTTACGTAGTAGTTGCTGCGGCCCTGACGGGTGTTAAAGTCAAAGAACTTAAACGAGCCATCGCGCTCGTCATACTTGACGTCAAAGTTGGAATAGCCCACAAAGTGAAGGTCCTCGAGCAGCTTGCGCACGCCACTCATAAGCTCATCATTGGGCTCGGTGATGATGCAGGCGTGATTACCGACGCCATGGGGCTGATGCTCCTCGAGCAGCACGTGACCAAGGCACATCATGCGAACCTTGCCGTTGCGGTCAGAATAGCTGGTGAGCACGCGCATGTACTCGTCGTTGCCGGGCACGCGATCCTGCAAAATCAGGTCATCGGTGTAGCCACTGGCATAGGAATCGCGGATAACCTGCTCCAGCTCGGCGCGGTCGGCAATCTCATAAGCCTTCTTCTGACCCTCGAACTCATGCTGCCACCACATGATGCCGTCGGAAGGCTTCAGGATCATCGGGTAGGGAAAGTCGATCTGGTCGAGCACCTCGGCGGGAGCCTCACCCTGAGCGTTGAGCATCGCCATGGTAAAGGTAAACGTATGCGGATAGGGCACACCGTGCTTCTCGCACAGCTCGTAGAAGATCTCCTTCTTCTGGCACTGCTCAAGCATGCTATAGGGCGCGTAAGGCGCAACGATGTTATCCGCCAGCTCGTTGGCATCCTTGGCCTGGGCCACCAGGGCAACATAGTTATCGCCGCAGCCCATCAGGACAATCGTCTTTTCGGCATGTGCCCGAGCGATACCGTTGACGGTCTTAAGCATCACGGGCATGGTGTCGATATCCACGTTAGGCGTGTAGTCGATAATCTGGCTGCGATACGCAGGGCCCGTCTGATACTTGCCAAAGACCAGGCTCTTGACCTGATACTCCTCGTAGAAGGCGCGCGCCACCGAATACGCGTTGATGTCGCCGCCGAGCAGCACGGGAATAAACTCGCGCTCTGTAAACTGCAATGCCATGGAAACTTCCTATCATGAACTGCCCACACGACGGGCGGTCTTTGTGCAACTGATTTATTCTAGCGTGCCGAGCCGCCGGCACCCAAAGCTCCACCGTATCTATGGCAATCGGCGTAATTATCCAGCATGAAGGCCAAGCTCACCGCGATGGGACCTTGTAGTTGCAAAACCCCACGTGAGGGCAACTTTTACAGCCAAAACCCTCACAAACAGGGTGCCGTAACGTTAAAGTTGAACTCTATGGTTTCTCAACAATTCACCATTCCCGCAGGTCAAGGCCAAAGCCTCAAGTTCAACTTGACCCTTTAGAACCTTTAAGGTTCAAGTTGAGGTCGAAAGCAGTAGTAGAATACACCTCGACCAATAACCTACGATTGATTGCAGAGGGACTGGATGCAGCATTCGAACCATCGCACCGCAGCGCTCATCGCGTCGAAGCCGGCTCGTATCATCACGAGCGCCGCGCTCGCCGTCGCGCTGACGGCCACGCCGATGCTCTCCCCCGTCGCGGCCTATGCCGCCTCGCAGGCAACGCAGGATCAGCTTTCCGCCGCCCAGAAAAAAATCGAGGACGCTACGAGCGCCTACAACGACGCCCGTGCCAAGCTCGAGGATCTGCAAAAGCAGATCGACTCCAATGAGGCGAACATCGATAAGATTGAGGCCGAGCTACCCGAGCAGCAGGCCAAGGCAAGCTCCGCCATGCGCGATCTGTATAAGTACCAGAAGGGCACCAGCCCCATCGTGAGCTTCCTGGTGAACACGCAGAGCTTGGGTGACTTTATCACCACCTGCAAATACACCAACCAGATTACGAGCTCGAGCGTCGACGAGATCGAAGAGCTTAACAAGATGCAGACCGAGCTCGAGCAGAACAAAACCGAGCTCGATCAGGCCAAGTCTCAGCTCGAGGGCGAGCAAAAGAATGCCGAGGACGCACTGGCCCAGGCACAGCAGCTTCGCAACGAGGCGCAGGCAAAGGCCGAGCAGGAAAATGCCGCCGAACTGGCTAAGCTCGAGGCCGACAAAGCCGCTGCCGCCGAGAAGCTCGCGGGCACCGGCGTGAGTGGCAATAACTCCAACAGTCAGGCCACCAACTCCAACACCACTATCGACACCACGGTGAACAACTCCAACAGCGGCAATTCCGATTACGACTCGTTCATTAACGAGTGGACGAGCCGCATCGACAACTACCTCGCCGGCTCCCCCATGGCAGGCCAGGGCTATAACTTTGCCGTCGCCGCCTGGAATACCGGCGTCGATCCCCGTTGGTCCCCCGCCATCGCCTGCATCGAGAGCAGCAAAGGCCTCTATTGCGCCGGCTCCTATAACGCCTGGGGCTGGAGTGCCCGCGGCGGTGGTTGGCGTAGCTTTGGCAGCTGGAGCGAGGGTGTCTCCGCCCACGTTGCCTACCTGGGCGCCAACTATGGCTCCACGCTTACCCCGGCAGCCGCCAAGAAGTACTGCCCGCCCACGTGGCAGGACTGGTACAACAAGGTCGCCGGCCAGATGAACCGTATTTAAGTGCAACTGCAAAGGGGCCCCAAACGGGACCCCTTTTCTTTGGCCTTGCTAGACCAGAATTGGCATGCAGGCATAAGTGAGTGTTGGAAAAGTCGCTTGAGACTGAAACCCCTTCCGAAGGCAAGGTGATCCCACCACAACGTTATGGCGCGAGTGTGTCAACGGGAGCAACGATGATGCCATCGGGCGTTGTATGAACCGGCATGCCGAACCCAATGATGATGAGTTTTGCCACAGGCGGCCTCTCGCCACGCTCGACCAGCTTTCGCTCCAGCCGAAGCAGATTTGCGGATGCCTCGGGGATTTGAGGGCTTCCAAGCTTCACCTCCACGGCAATCCAAGTTCCATCGCGCCTGTGGATAACTGCGTCAACCTCGAGATCGTCGGCATCGTGGTAATGGGACACCAACGAGTCATTTGCGGCGGCGTAAACCTTGAGGTCATGCAGGACGAGGGATTCGAAAAGCAACCCCAGTGTCTTCGGGTCAGATGCCAACGACTCCGGATTTGCTCCGAGCAGCGCAACGGCAAGCGAAGGATCGGCGAGATGCCTCTTCGCCCCCTGCCGCAGCTTCACCGGAGACCTGAGCGCTGGATGCCAAGCGGGGATATCGTCGACGATATTGATTCGTCTCAGGGCGTCCATGTATCTGGAGACCGAGTTCTTCGAAACGCCGGTACCGATATCTTTGTCAATAGACTTTGAGCCAGCAAGCGTCGACTCATTCCGCGCTAGCGATGCCAAAAGAGACCTGACCTTGACCGGATCGCGCTTAACGCCATCAGTTCTAGAAACATCCGATTCGCATACGCCATCAACATAGGCAGCGGCTATCTGCATGGCATCGTCAGTCGTTTTCCCCATCGCCTGAGGCCAACCGCCACGACACAGCAAATCGGCGATTCCGGCGATGCCGGAGATTGACCCGACAGCC
Organism: uncultured Collinsella sp.; assembly: GCA_902490445.1. Classification (GTDB taxonomy): domain Bacteria; phylum Actinomycetota; class Coriobacteriia; order Coriobacteriales; family Coriobacteriaceae; genus Collinsella. The sequence goes on along the minus strand of CABUDZ010000004.1, from coordinate 35,307 downwards.
TGCTTGGCAGGGTAACCGGAAAGAAGCGTTCCAATCGAAACCGCGCCAGAAGAAACGCCAAGCTCGAACATCGTCATGGTGTCCATTCGCAACCTAGCTATTCGTCCAACGCCGCTATGCATCGGCTGCATCGAATCCCGAGGCGTTGCCGAACCCGTAAGAATAAACTGACCGGATTCTCCCCTCCTTGCATCGCACTCGAAACGCACGGCATCCCACAGCTTCGGCTCTTCCTGCCATTCATCGATGAGCCTGGGAGATAGCCCTGCTAATGCTTGCGCCGGATCGATCCGTGCCAGCTGGAGAGCGGAAAAATTTCCAGCCGGATCGGAAAGAGACAAGGATGAATTAGCAAAACGACTAGCCGAAGTAGTCTTTCCGCACCACTTTGGACCCTGAATGAGGACCGCACCGAAGATATTGAGATTACGGCTGATTGCCTTATCGATGCATCTATCTACATACCTATCCACACGGCCTCCTTCTTGACTTACCCATATTAGGTATTTTACCAGCTGTGTGGTGACGATTGACGGAAATTTGTGGTGAGGATTGATGGCGAATTATGGTGACAATTGACGGAATTCTGTGGTGACAATTGACGGCGCTTCGAAGCACGGAGCAATTTAACCGTCACAACATCTATGGCGATGGGCACTCGCCCCGCCCACGAGGCAGGAGTGGTACAACAAGGTTGCAACCAGATGAACCGCATTTAAGCGCTACTGCAAAGGGCCCCAATCGGGACCCTTTTCTTATAGCGGTACATTGCATTAAGCGACTATGCCGGTTGCGTTGCCGACGGCAATAATCACGATCATGATGACGCACATAATTCCCAGCGCCTTAAGCCACAGCGTGACAAACTCACGGCCCCGATAACGATCAAGCACGGGAAAGCGGCGCCGAAGCCTGCGGCGGTCGAGCATGCCAAACGAGATGAGCACCACCATGCCATCGACCATAAGAAAATACTCAAGGGCCAAAAACCACGTTGGATAGCTGCGGTTGGCTCCCGTGGGCTGGAATACGGCAAAATGGCTTCCGACCAGTAGCAGCAAGGTTGCCGCATAGATCATGCCGTTCCATATACGCCCAATGGGTTCCGGGATCCGTGAAAGCAGGCTCTTGCGGCGAGGAGTCACCGAAGAGACTTCCTTGGGCCGCCGCCCGGAAGACGGCGCCATTTGCGGAGCAGCCTGCGCCATTGAAGGCGCCGTCGTGCTATTCGAGCCAGGCTCAGGCAGACACAGCCCGTATGCCGCGCGCGCAGCGTGTCCGAGCGCCTCGGCACTTGCAAAGCGCTTGGCCGGATCGAGCGCCATGGCCATGCAAATGACATCAGCCAGCGCCGCGGGGACGTCGCACGCCTCGCATTGCTCGCGCATATTCTGACCCGGCTTAGGGTCAGCCCCCGTCAGACAAAAGAACAGAAGCGCGCCGAGCGCATAGACATCGCTGCGCACGCTCGTCTGCCCAAAACCATATTGCTCGGGTGGCGCATAGGGTCGCGTTCCAAACTTAACCGTGTCGGCATCGGCCCCGTCACGCCACACCCGCGCGATTCCCAGGTCGATAATCACCAGCGACGAGAAGGTCATGCCAGCATCGGCCGCATACCTCACGCCCGATACGATGATGTTCGAGGGTTTAAGGTCGCGGTGGATTACCGGTACCCCCGACTCCCCCGCAGCTGCAAAACCAGCATGCAGCTCGCCCACCGCTTCACACAAAACGGGATACAGCCCGCGGGCATAATCGGGCGTCGCCCCCAAGCGTCCCACCAACGCCTCGAGTGTCTCGCCTTCGACATACTCCATCACCACGTCGAGCTCGTCGCCCACACGGCGGCAATCGACGATTCGGGGCAAGTGCTCAAAACGACGACCGGCGCGCTGGGCCACAAACAGGCGCTCATATGCTCCGCCAATCTGCACCGAAGCATCGATGCGCTTGCGGACAAAGGGGCCGAGAGACCCGCCACCAGAGCCCTCAAAATAGACGAGTTCGGTCGTCTCGACATCCGAGAGCTTGAGCACGCGCTCCACACGATAGCTGTCATCGCGGTCGAGCGACGCCAAATGCTCGACAAGCGAAGCAGTCAGCTCATCATCGGAATATGTTGGGCTCTGAGTATCCATAGCGTCCATCATAACGCGGGGCGCGGACACCCCATGTTGTCCGCACCCCGTTCGTTTGCATGGTTATTCTGGTGACACAACCGGCTCAGCCATCGGCCACTAACTCACCGTTTCCTCGCCAAAGCGATACAGCTCTTCATTGACCTTTTGGAGGCTACAGCCACGGTCGATGCAAAAGATAATGATTGCATCGCGACGGTCCTTGCAGTTGAGGACGCTCACTCCGGCAGCCGTCAGGGCGCGGTTGGTCTCTTTCATCGACAGCGCCATTGCAAAGGCAATCTGCAGCACCTTATTGCGGCTCGGATTGCGCGAACCGATAAAGATCTGATAGCCAAAGGTCTCGTTGAGGTCGGCCATACGCACCACGCGCGAACGCTCGAGCCCCTTCTCTTGCAGCAACTGCTTTAAGTAATCCGAAAGCGACGGGGCGGCAAAGTCGTGTTCCTTGATATAGCCATCGATACTCGGCGCATCAAGAAGCTCGTTGAGCAACTCGTCCGTCAGCTTTTTATCGGGCACGCGGCCTCACCTCCCATACGGCGCAACGGTAGCGACATGTTAGGCCAGCACCCAGCTTGCAGCGGCAGACTTATCAAACACGTTGGCAAAATAGAGAGCCTTCTTGATGTCACCATCAAAGTAGATATTGCCCGCCACGGAGCCACCGGCGGCAAGGGTACCAGACTGCAGCTCATCGGAACCCTCGCTGTAATAACCCTGGTTCTGCTGCGCACCGTTGGCGTCCTCGCCCTTCCAGTCGTAGATATTGTAGTCCGCGCCCTCATCGCCATTGTTGACGTACGTGACGTGAATGCCCGTCATGGTCGAACCGTCAAAATTGGTAAGCCCGGTCTGCACGGAATCGACAGTAACGGAAAGACCGGCAGCCGTGGTCACGGTCGTGCCGACGGCCAGGTCGGTCGTTGGCTGTTCCTCCTTTTTCGACTCCTCCTTCTTATCTGCGTCGCCGGCGTCCTCGATAACGGTCGCCTTATCGCTGCCACAGCCCGCAAGCAGGCCGGCAGCCCCCAAGGCAACGGTGGCGAACGCTCCAAGCGCAGCGCGACGGCTCAGCAGCACTTCGTTTTCGAGCTTTTTCATCATGCATCCTTCCTACGATCCGGCTACCGCGCCGGCACACAGCACATCGTAGGAAGGATTGAACTTGAATTCATTAGCTGTGAGCTAAAGTTGCGGTAAACGGCCAATGCAGTTATCCGAATGCCGAGCAAACGCACTTTGCGCGACCGTCTGCTGGCAGTGCATCAACCCACAGTGACGGATTCCCCGGTAAAGGCACTGATCATCAACAGGGCAAAGAACACCAGGTAGCTGACACTCAGCGGGTACGCAATGATCAAGAAGGCGACCCATCCAACATTGGTCTTACCATCGGCACGACGTTGCTCGCGAGAACGGCACAGCCAGACCGTCACGCCAATGGCCACAATCAGCAACACGAGTGCCGCTGCTGCCACCCCGGCAAGCGCAAACATCACGCCAATGCTCACAGCAATAAACGGAAGCAACAACAAGCCGCATCCACACCCACCGGGACTATAAACGGCAGATTGTCGGCGTCGCCCCATCGCCACCCCCCATCATCTTTGAGCACTACAGTGCGATGGCCTGCTGAACAGGAACGATCTTATCGAGTTCCGGTTCAATCCGCCTTTTCTCGGCCTCAAGATCAAACGCCACCTGAGCGCGCAGCCAATAACCATCCGTCAGGCCAAAATAACGGCAAAGACGGAGGTCGGTGTCGGCCGTCACGCGACGTTTTCCCAAGACAATCTGCCCGATACGCTGAGCCGGAATCCCGGTCTCTTTCGCAAGGCGATATTGAGAAATGCCCATGGGAACAAGAAACTCCTCTTTGAGAAGCTCACCAGGAGTCACCGGCGACAACAAATCGGCCGAAGTCTCATCACTTGTGATAATCGACGATTTCGACATTCCAAGCCATCTCCTGTCTCCACTCAAAACAGACCCGATAGCGCTCGTTAACACGGATGCTATATTGACCGGCACGATCGCCCTTCAAAGCTTCCAGGCGGTTGCCCGGTGGAACGCGAAGATCATCAAGCGAAGCACAAACCTGCAGTTGGCGAATCTTCCTCAACGCAACACGCTCAAAGGGCACGAACCTCCTGACCCGCACACCCATGGCAAAGCGTTCGGTATCCTCATCTTTATACGATGCAATCATAGTATCGCCTTACGTTAGTAACGTCAAACGTTTCTACAGACTTACATCTCTATTATATCGTACGTTTGTTCGTGTTTTCTAGATCATATAGTCCTTCACGCCTTAGTCAAGCAAAAGCAATCGTTTGTAGACATCGAGGCCTTTGAGTAGGATTTCCTCGTCAAAGAGCATGGTATCGGTATGCAGGGCGCTTGTGGCATAGGCAGGGCAGCCATCCGAATCGCTCGGGTTTTCTTGTCCCTCCGGCACGCCCGTGCCCAGCAGGAAGAACACGCCCGGCAGATGGCGCTGATAGAACGCGAAATCCTCGGCAATCAGCAGCGGCTCGTCCACGAGCTGCAGCTCGGGCAAGGCAGGCGCGACGCTGCCAAATAACTCGGGGTCGTTATCGACCGGCGGATAGCCCTCGGCAAAGTCGAGATCGTACGTGCAGCCCGTTGCAGCGCATGCCTCGTCGAGTACACGGCGCACGCCCTCACGCGCACGGTCGAACATGTCGTCCGTAAACACGCGCAGACTGCCGGCAACATGGGCCTCCCCCGCCACCGCATTGCAGACGGTACCGGCCTGCAGCAGGCCAAACTTGCCGATACAGGGCTCGTCGGTGCCCAGCTCGTCCATCAGCTCGCGCTCGGCAACCAAAAACTTCGCTGCCGCCAACGCGGCATCGTGCGATTCGTTTACGGGAACGCCGTAGGTCTTGGCGATATGGATGCTTGTCCCGTGAATGTGCACGTGCGTCTCGCTTGAGCGCGCCAGCAGCGGACCGGAACAGCTCGCCAACGTGCCGGCGGGCAAATCGGGCCATACGTGGAAGCCAAAGATGCGATCCGCCCCGTAGCGCTCGAATACGCCGCTCTCGCACACCGTCTTGGCACCACCAGTCGTCTCCTCGGCCGGCTGAAACACAAAGAGCACATTGCGCTTAATGGCGCCCGGCTGCTCACGGATCGTACGGTCGACGAAGGTTGCCGCCGCAAGCGCCATGGCCATGTGTCCATCATGCCCGCAGGCGTGCATCTTGCCAGGATGAGACGAGGCGAACACCGCCTCCGTCGCCTCCGCAATGGGCAGCGCGTCCATATCGGCGCGAATCGCCGTGGCATGCGCGGCGCCCGTGCCAGCGTCAAAGAAAGCGCAGACGCAGCTGGGGCACGGATGGGTCACCTCGCAGGTGAGCGGTGCCAACACGCCCTCGATATAAGCGATCGTCTGCGGAAGATCGAAATCGAGCTCCGGAATGCGATGGAGATCGCGGCGATAGCGACGGAGTTCTTGGAGCTCGGTCATAGGGATTCCTTTCATGGGACGACTCGGCTGACACCTATTGTGACGCTGGATTGTGGCACCCTTGTTTCTAGCATGATGCTGCATTTTTTAAACGTTATATACGAATACTCTTGTTTGGTAAAGTGCAACGTGATAGGGTCTTTACCACTTGATAGAGGCGCGGGCACGAAGATCCGCGGGCGAGCCGGCAGGCTTTGACCCCGTGGGGAGGCGAAACCCGCCGAACTGGGTTTTTCGGGCACGAACAGCCTGGTGGGCCTGCGGGAAACACCCGCAGGACTGTCTGCAGCAATGCGGGAGCGCTATCCGGACATTGGGTCCACGCTATGCGGATTCGATGCGCAGATAGCGCCGTCTGGATAGCGAGGTTTACGGGACATGGCACTGACTCCCAACGAGGCATATGCGGCCAAGCAGCCGTTTGTGGACAAGGAGACGCTCGAGCACATCGTCGAGCAGTTCCCCACGCCATTTCATCTATACGACGAGGCGGGCATCCGCCGCAACATGCAAGAGGTGCGCGACGCCTTTGCATGGAACCCGGGCTTTAAGGAATACTTTGCCGTCAAGGCCAATCCCAACCCGGCACTCATCTCCATTCTCAACGAATACGGCTGCGGCTGCGATTGCTCGAGCTATACCGAGCTCATGATCGCCCGCTCGCTGGGCATCACGGGACATGACATCATGTTCTCGTCCAACGACACGCCTGCAGCGGACTTTGAACTTGCCGACAAGCTGGGCGCTATCGTCAACTTTGACGACATCAGCCACATCGAGTTCTTTGAGCGCGTCGCAGGGCCCATTCCCAAGACGGTCAGCTGCCGCTTTAATCCGGGCGGCCTGTTCCAGCTCTCCAACGGCATCATGGACAACCCGGGTGACTCCAAATATGGCATGACCACCGAGCAGCTCTTCGAGGCCTTCCGCATGCTCAAGGCCAAGGGCGCTGAGGACTTTGGCATCCACGCATTCCTTGCCAGCAACACCGTCACCAACGACTACTACCCCAAGCTTGCGCGCATCCTCTTTGAGCTTGCAGTGCGCCTGGAGCGCGAGACCGGCGCACACGTCGCCTTCATCAATCTATCCGGCGGCGTCGGCATCCCCTACCTGCCCGAGCAGCAGGCCAACGACATTCACGCCATCGGCGAGGGAGTGCACGCGGCATACGACGAGATCTTGGTTCCCGCCGGCATGGGCGATGTGGCCATCCGCACCGAGATGGGCCGCTTTATGATGGGCCCCTACGGCTGCCTGGTCACCAAGGCCATCCACGAGAAGCAAATCTACAAGGACTATATCGGTGTCGACGCAAGCGCCGTCGATCTGATCCGCCCTGCCATGTATGGCGCCTACCACCACATTACGGTGATGGGTCAGCCGGGTGGCGCCGACAAGACTGCGGCACCCGTCACGGACACGTACGACATCACGGGCAACCTATGCGAGAACAACGATAAGTTCGCCATCGATCGCGAGCTGCCGCATATCGACATGGGCGACCTGCTCGTGATTCACGATACGGGTGCGCACGGCTACTCCATGGGCTACAACTACAACGGACGCCTACGCTCCGCCGAGGTCCTGCTGCGCCCCGATGGCTCGGCCGACCTCATCCGCCGCGCCGAGCGCCCGGGCGATTACTTTGCCACGCTCGACGTGCTGCCGTACGGCCGAGAGTTACTGGCCAAGTCGCGCGCCGATGCCGCCCGCCGTCGCGCCCAGAACGAGCGCTTGGCCGTCGCTGCCCAATGGAACAAACGCATCCAGATCGCGGAAGCGAAGGAGAAGAACATGGATATCCGAAACCTCGAGGGTTCGATCGTCGCCCTTGTCACGCCGTTTAAAAAGGACGGCAGCGTCGACTTTGATGCACTCGAGCGCCTTATCGATTTCCACCTGCAAAATGGCACTGACGCCATCCTCACCCTGGGCACCACCGGAGAGAGTGCCACGATGACCGACGACGAGGACAACTCCGTTGTCGCCGCAGTTGTCAAGCAGGTTGCGGGCCGCGTCCCCGTCATCGCCGGCTCGGGCTCCAACTCCACGCAGACCATGCTCACCAAGTCGCTCACCTACCAGGGCCTGGGTGCCGATGGTCTGCTGCTCATTACCCCCTACTACAACAAGTCTAACGAAGAGGGCATCTACCAGCACTTTAAGACCGTGGCCGACGCCGTGGACATCCCCTGCATTCTGTACAACATCCCCGGCCGCTGTGGCTGCGGTATCAGCGAGCACAACGTAGAGCGCTTGGCCGCACACCCCAACATCATGGGCATCAAGGAGGCCTCGGGCAACGTCGCCTACGCGGCCAAGATCGCCCACCTGCTGTCCGATGACTTCCGCATGTACTCGGGCGAGGATGCACTCACCGTGCCGCTCATGAGCCTGGGCGCCTCGGGCACCATCAGCGTGTGGGCAGACATTCAGCCGCAGCTCGTGCACGACATGTGCCGCGCCTATCTGGACGGTGACGTGGAGCGCGCCCGCGATATCCAGATTGCCGGCCAGCCGCTCATCAACACCCTCTTTAGCGAGGTCAACCCCATCCCCGTCAAGGAAGCACTCGCCCAGATGGGTATGATCGAAGCCAACTACCGCATGCCGCTGTGCCCCATGGCAGACGACACGCGTTCCGCACTTACCGATGCTCTGAAGGGAGCTGGTCTGCTTGATTAAGACCGTCATTATGGGAACGGGCCGCATGGGCTCGCTCATCCGCACTACCGCCGAAGGCATTGCCGACGCCTCCGGGCAGCCCGTTTTTGATATCGTGGCCCAGATCGGTTTTGACCTGTCCGAGCTCGAGAGCGCCCCGGCAGCCGACGTCATCATCGACTTCTCGAACGTCGTGACCTTCGATGCCGTCGTCGCCTATGTCGAGCGTACAGGCGCCGCGTTGGTCTCGGGCACCACGGGCTACACACCCGATCAGATGGACCGCCTGCGCGAGCTGGGCCAGAATGCCCGCGTCATGCACTCGGGCAACTACTCTATCGGCATCGCCGCCCTGCGTCACCTAGTGGCCCAAGCCACGCGTGAGCTGCCCGGCTTTGACTGCGAGATTGTCGAGACGCACCACAACCAAAAGGTCGACGCTCCCAGCGGCACCGCCAAGCTGCTACTCGACGCCGTGGTCGAGGCCGAGCCAGAGGCTGGCTATCATCCCGTCTACGGTCGCGAGGGCATGTGCGGCGTTCGCGATCCCAAGGAAATCGGCATGCACTCGCTGCGCGGCGGCACCGTCGCCGGCGTACACGAGGTGAGCTTCTTTGGCCAGGACGAGGAGGTCACGCTTAGCCATCACGCTACGAGCCGCCAGATCTTTGTCAACGGCGCTCTGGCCGCCGCTCAAAAGCTCGTCGTCCGCGACCCTGGCTTCTACACCTTCGATCAGGTCATGTTCGCCTAACCAGTTAACTACCGTACCCACGCAAAGGAGAAACAGCATATGAGCAACGCAGCCGAGATGGATGCCCAGGAGATTATCAATTACATCGCCACCGCGCCTAAAAAGACGCCTGTCAAGCTGTATGTGCGCGAGAAGCCCGGCATGAAGGTTGCCTGGGGCGATGCGCACGTCTACGGCGGCCGTCGTGGTAAGACCGTCTTTGGCGACTGGGAAGAGCTCAAGGCCATCCTCGATGCCAATGCCGACTCCATCGACTACTACGACGTCGAGAATGACTGCCGCAACTCCGCCGTGCCCATGCTCGACCTTAAGGGCATCAATGCCCGCATCGAGCCGGGCGCGATCATCCGCGACCGCGTCGAGATCGGCGACCGCGCCGTCATCATGATGGGCGCCATCATCAACATCGGCTCCGTTATCGGCGAGGGCTCCATGATCGATATGGGCGCCGTGCTGGGCGGCCGCGCCACCGTGGGCAAGAACTGCCACATCGGCGCCGGCACCGTGCTGGCAGGCGTTGTGGAGCCCGCCAGCGCCACGCCCGTCATCATCGAGGACGATGTCATGATCGGCGCCAACGCCGTGGTCCTGGAGGGCGTGCACGTGGGCAAGGGCGCCGTCGTTGCCGCCGGCGCCGTATGCGTCGAGGACGTCCCCGCCGGTGCCGTCGTGGCCGGTGTCCCCGCCCGCGTCATCAAGATGCGCGACGCCCAGACCGACAGCAAGACCGGCCTGGAAGAGGGCTTACGTCAACTGTAGGGTTACGCGGTTTTATCAAACCGCGTAACTAGCCGACGCTGCAAACGCCCCAGAGCGGCAATCTGACGTTCAGTCGTCGGGCATGACCAAAAGGTCAATGCCCTCCTCTTTCACGTCACCTTGCTCGCTCTGGGGCGTTTTCGCTGACTTATGCTCAACCAGTAGCGAAATTAAGCCCCAAGTAAAAAGGCCGAAGCCCTCATCCGAGGCTTCGGCCTTCGCTTTCTCGCTGCAGGCGTAACGCAACTTATCGATTCTCGATGCTGCCGATATTCTTGAGCTCGATGGAGATGAGGCCGTTGGGCTCGTTGACAAACTCGATGTACTCGGAGTTCGAACCCATCTCGGCCGGGAAGCTGATCTCGATACCCGTATCGGTACGAATCTTATGATTGCGCACCGCCGCGCGCTCGACCTGCTTGCGCTCCACGGGAACGCGCTCGGGAACCTTCTCCTCGGTCAGTGCCGCGCGCACGCTTTCCTTGATGACCGGTTCGTCCTCAAAGACCTCATCGACGATATCCCAAGGCGGAAGCTCCTCGTCATCCTCGACCTTCTCGGCCACAGCGGCCTTAACCTTGGCGAGCGCCACGGCCGTGTTGGCGCCGTGCTCCTCGGCGACTTCCTCGACCACACGCGTCACGGTGTCGATGACCTCCTTGCCAGATACGCCCGTGTCGCACTGCAGCAGGCCATCGGGAATGAGCATGCGGTCTTCGCCGGCAATCTTGCGCTTCTTGTCTACGTAGCCGATCTCCATGGTGCTCGCGCGCACGATGGCATAGCTCGGCACCTTCTGCGAGGGGTTCGGCAGGATAGCGTAATGGCGCGCGATGTCGTTGCGCACCTCCCCCTCCTCGCGGCCCACTTCGTGCATAAAAGCCTGCTTGGAGCCCAGCAGCATCACGGCAAACCAGCGGGCATCCTCATCGTCGTCAAAATCGGCCACGAGCACGTCGGTGGACTCGGCTTTCTCGGCTTTGGTGAGCTCGGAGGAGATAAACTCCGCAATCTGCTGCGACAGGTCCACGAACTCGCGCTCGCCAAAGAAATAGCCCTTGAGCTCGCCGCCAAACGCAGAGTTCTCGGCAAACGTGGCGCGTTTATTGTCGGCCGAGGTACGTGCGCGGCGCAGATGCGTGGTCACGAAGTTGCGCACGGTACGACTCTCGATATCGAGCTCGCGCTGGCTCATAACGTTGACGGCAGAGTCAAAGTCCAGGATATGCAGGATAGCGTGATTGATTTTCATATACGGCATTCCGTTCTAGATCGATTTCGGCACGAACCAGTATAGCGGTCGAGCCCTCCCCGAGCGCATCGAAGATTGGTGCATCGGGGACAGGTTGCTTTGCACCAATGGCTAGCGCAAGGGCTCGGACTGCCAAGCCTCGAGCTGTTCTGCCAGACTCTTACCGGCGGCGGACATGTCGATCTGGGGTCGTTTGGGCAGCAGTGCGCACTTAAGGATTGCCACGATGGTCTGCGAGACAAAGCGTCGTGTATCCTTGTCGAAACCTTGCGCAGTCTGGAGCATCACGGGCAGGCTCTCGCGCAGATTCCCAGCGATATCCGCAAACCGCTCAGCACCCGTAGCCTCAAACACGGAGAACAACGCATCTACAAAACGCTCGCGCTCGCTAGGCCCCACTGCAAGCAGCATCTCGCGAATGGAGCCATCAACGTATCGAGCGCCGGCGGACAGGCGCTCACAGTACACGAAGTCGCGACCATCAACCACCCAGCTAAAGGGATTGTGCTGCAGCAGGCTGAACTCGGTGCTCTCAACGATGGCATAGTCCTCCTGCGTCTCGAACATCATGCCAAAAATCGACGACCGAGGTAGCGTCTTGTCGATTCGGCTGGATAGATCAGCGAAAGCGTTGCCGTTCAGAAACTCCTCGACGAAGCCCGGACCATCATGGGAATACGCCCGTTCGATTCGCTCACGGGCGACATCGGAGCACATCGCCGCACCGTACACCGCAAGGTTTCCACCCTTGGAATGACCTCCGCACAAAAGCGGCCCGTCAATCTTATCCGCTGCCTCGTCCACATAACGCGCCGCGGATTCCTGGGAGGGCACGGGACACCGGAACGCCATGTTGAAGTCCTCTTTCCAGCCCACAATCGTACTGTCGGTCCCCCGAAAGGAAAGATAGCTAAACCCCGCCGGAAACCGGAACGCCATGGCTGCAAACTGCTCTGTCGCTACCACATCGCTCACGGCACGATAGCCGCAAACGTGCACGCCACGGTAGCGAGGGCTTGCTGTCACGGCCTCCAACAAGGCTCTGCTCCCCTCTGGGTCCCACAAATCGTCAATCATGTCCCGGTAGCACTCGGCACGCAGCAGCTCGCGTACGTCTAGGCCCTGCCAGTTCGTCAGCTCCGCCATATCACCCGGCAAACGCAAATAGGACAACCACGCAAAGACCAGGCTATCCACCGCGCAGAACGGCCGTTCCTCAAACGGGTCAAACGCCGTCTGGGCATAGGTCAAAAAATTAGGCGAATCCGACATGGCGCTCCCATCAACAACAGTGCAAGGGGACAGGTCGGTTTTGCACCGATTGCGCCTCATTTGATGCAAACATACCTGTCCCCGATGCATCAAAAAGGCGCCCGGGTCACATGGACCCAGACGCCTTCATTGTAGCTTTTCGCTCTAGCGAGCTTGATTTAGCAGGAGAAGTCGACGCTGTCGATGATGTCCTTGAGGGCCTTGGCGGAGACGGTGAGCTCATGTTGCTCGTCATCGTTCAGCGGCACGGGGACGCGGCAGACAACGCCGTCGCGGCCAACGACGGTCGGCATGGAGATGGCAAGATCGGACAGGCCGTACTCGCCCACCATGAGCGAGGAGACGGGCAGAACGGTCTGCTCATCGCGCATGACGGCGGTGCAGATGCGCTTAACGGCCATGGCGACACCGTAGTAGGTGGCGTGCTTCTTCTCGATGATGGTGTAGGCGGAGTTCTTGACGTCCTCGGCGATGCGCTTCTCGGCAGCCTCATGCTCCAGATGGCCGTGAAGCTCGCAGAAGGTGTTCAGCGGAACGCCGGCAACCTGAGCGCTGGACCAAGCGACGAACTCGGAGTCGCCGTGCTCACCCATGACATAGGCCTGAACGTCGCGCGGATCGACCTCGACGTGGGCGCCGAGCATCTGCTGCAGACGACCGGTGTCGAGCACGGTGCCGGAGCCGATGACATGGCCCTCGGGCAGGCCGGACATCTTGATGGCGGCATAGGTCAGAACATCGACCGGGTTGGAGACGATGAGCAGAATGCCGTCGAAGCCAGACTTCTTAATCTCGGGAATAATGGACTTGAAGATGTTGACGTTCTTGTTGACCAAGTCCAGGCGGGTCTCGCCGGGCTTCTGGGCAGCGCCAGCGGTGACGACGATCATAGCGGCGTCGGCGACATCGGAATAATCGCCGGCATAGATCTTCATCGGCTCGGCAAATGTCATGCCGTGCGCGATATCCAGGGCCTCACCCTCGGCGCGGTTCTTGTCCACGTCGATGAGGACCATCTCGGAGAACAGACCGCTCTGCATCAGCGCGAACGCCGAAGACGAACCGACGAAACCACAGCCGACAATAGCGACCTTCTTCTCGTTAACCATTACTTTCTCCCATCTCTCTCCACAAACAAGCCGCCCGGGAACGACCCAAGCGGCTTGCCGTAATCCCAATATAGCCAATCGGGACTTTGATTATGCTCCTATTCGCAGCCAAAAATCGACCGTTTACCGAAATTGTTTGCAGAATTCGTAAGATAACTGCCCGAAATCGGTTTCGAACTATTGACGCGTCTAAATGTCTTTTTAATACAGACCCGCCTCGCGAATAGCCTCGACGGCCAGAGCGATCTGATCGGGCGGCAGGACCAGCGCCATGCGCACATGCCCCTCGCCCGAAGGCCCAAAGCTCGCACCCGGCGTCACCACAACGCCGGCCTTCTCCATGAGCTCCTCGCAAAACGCCATGGAATCGGTACGGCCGCCGGGAAGCTTGGCCCACACAAACATAGAGCCATGCGCGTTGGGACGCTCCCAGCCCAGTCCCTCAAGACCGTCGCACAGGGCATCGCGACGCTCCTGGTACTTCAGACGCTGCGCCTCGACCTCATCGCGCGGGCCGTTCAGGCAGGCGATAGCAGCCTTCTGGATCGGGAAGAACATACCAAAGTCGATCTGGCCGCGCAGCTTGGCAAAGGCAGAGACCACGTCCTCACGGCCGACCAAAAAGCCGATACGCGCACCGGTGACGTTAAACGACTTGGAGAGCGAGAAGAACTCCACGCCCACCTCGAGCGCGCCGGGATACTGCAAAAAGCTTCCGCCCGGCTCGCCGTCAAACACGATATCGGAATACGCGTTGTCATGGACGATGAGCAGGTCGTGCTCGCGGGCGAAGGCGATGATCTCCTCGTAGACCTCGGACGTGCCCACCGAGCCCACCGGGTTGGCGGGCAGCGATACGATCATATACTTGGCACGATCGGCCACCTCGGGATCGATACCTGCCACATAGGGCAGGTAATTATGCTCGGCAACCAGCGGATAGTACTCGAGCTTGGCATCGGCAATCTTCGCACCCGCCTCAAAGACCGGGTAGCACGGATCGGGAACCAGGATGGTGTCACCCGGATCGAGCAGGGCCAGGCCCAAATGGCCCACGCCCTCCTGCGTGCCGTTGCACGACTGCACCATGGACGGTGTAATGCCCGAAACGCCAAAGCGACGCTCATAGTAATCGCACACGGCTTGTTTGAGTTCAGGCAGGTCGCGCAGGGCATACTTCCACATCTCGGGATCTTGGGCTGCTTGCGTGAGCGCCTCGACCACGTGGTCGTACGGCTTAAAGTCGGGCGTGCCCACGCTCATGTTGTAAATGGTCTTGCCCTGGGCCTTCAGCGCGAGAAGCTTGTTGTTGAGCGAGGCGAAGACCTCCGCGCCAAAGCGGTCGAGACGCTGCGATGCCTGCATGGTGCCACCTTCCGATATAAAAACGCGGCGCTCCGACAAGAGCGCCGCGCGATACGGGCCATCAGATTGCAAAAGTGTAACGCTTGCAACCCCCGTATTGGTTCAATTTAGCCAACCTTAGTCAACTGGATTGAGCGCGTCGATCTGCGCGAGCCACAGACGCGAGCTGGCGTCACTCGGCATACGCCAATCGCCGCGCGGGCTGAGCGTCACCGAGCCCACCTTGGGACCATCGGGCAGGCAGCTGCGCTTAAACTGCTGGGCAAAGAAGCGACGATAGAACGTACGCAGCCACGTGTGGACGGTCTTGGCGTCGTAGACGTCCTCGAAGCTCTTGAGCGCCATGCGATAGATCTTGCCCGGCTCAAAGCCAAAACGCAGCAGGTTGTAGAGGAAGTAGTCGTGCAACTCGTACGGGCCCACCAAATCCTCAGTCTTCTGCGCAATCTCGCCGTCGCCCGTGGGCGGCAGAAGCTCAGGGGACACCGGCGTATCGAGGATGTCGAGCAAGACCTCGGCAATACGCCCGCCAAAGACATCAGCCGCATAGCGCACCAGATGACGCACAAGCGTCTTGGGCACGCTCGCATTGACGGCGTACATGCTCATGTGGTCGCCGTTATAGGTAGCCCAGCCGAGCGCCAGCTCCGACAAATCGCCCGTGCCGATGACAAAACCGCCGGCCTGGTTGGCCAGATCCATCAGAATCTGCGTACGCTCGCGGGCCTGGCTGTTCTCGTAGGTCACGTCCTGCACGGTCGGATCGTGCTCAATGTCCTTGAAGTGCTGCTCCACAGCCGCGTGGATCGAAACCTCGCGGAAGCTCACGCCCAGGTCGCGCGCGAGCGACTCGGCGTTGGACTTAGTGCGATGCGTCGTGCCAAAGCCGGGCATGGAGACCGCCGTGATACCCGTGCGCGGCAGCCCCAGTGCATCGAAGGCACGCACCGTCACGAGCAGTGCCAGTGTAGAATCAAGGCCGCCCGAAAGACCGATGACTGCAGCCTTGGTGCCCGTATGGGCCAGGCGGGTCTTGAGGCCGGCGGTCTGCAGGTCGAGGATGGTCTCGCAGCGCTCGGCCAGGTCACCATGGTCGGCCGGTACAAAGGGCGCGCGCGGGAAAACGCGGTCGATATCGCAGGCATCGCGCAGAACAGGCTCTTTGGCCAGCACGCCCTCAAACGAAAACTCAACGGTCGTGACCTCCAGCGCATCGTCCGCGCGTGTCCACGTCGTCGAGCGACGGCGCTCGGCAACCAGGCGGTCAAGATCGACGTCGGCGACGGCCATATCGCAAGTGAGGAGCTTCGTCGCGGCGAGCTTCGAACCGTTTTCGTAGACGAGGTTCTCCCCCGCAAAGACCATATCGGTCGTGGACTCGCCCTCGCTCGCATCCGCATAGGCATAGGCGCAGTACAGGCGCGCACTCTGATTGGAGATAAGGCTGCGGCGGTAGTCTGCCTTACCGATAATCTCATCCGAGGCCGACGGGTTGAGAATCACCGTCGCACCGGCAAGCGCCATCTCGGTCGAAGGGGGTGCCGGCACCCACAGGTCCTCACAGACCTCAACGCCCAGCACCAGGTCCTCGGCGCCTTCATCACAGCAACGGTAGACAAACCCCGAACCCAGCGGGACCGGACCCTGACCGGCAAATTCAACCCACACGGGATCCGCAGGCGCCGGAGCAAACCAACGGCGCTCATAGAACTCGCCATAGTTGGGCAAATACTTCTTGACCGTGAGGCCCAAAAGCTCGCCCGCGCAGCACACGGCGGCGCAGTTGTAGATATTCTCGGCAACCGCAACGGGAAGACCGACGGTAAAGACAATCGGCAGCTCGCGAGTTTCATCGAGAATATGTGCCAGTGCGGTCTCGCAGGCATGCAGCAGTGTGCGGTTATGGAACAGATCGGCCGCGGTATAGCCGCACAGATTAAGCTCGGGCAACACCAACGCGCGAACGCCGCGCTCGGCAGCCTCCCGAACAGCCCCCAACGCAACCTCGGCATTGCCCTCGACATCGGCCACGCGAATCCGCGGCGACGCCGCCGCCACACGCAAAAAACCATCAGACTGAGAAAGGTGAAGATTCATAAGAATGCTCCCGTGCGTAGACGCCATTCACAACAATTAGCAAGCTCTATTGTAGTTCAACCGCCGGGTGCAACCGCATCCCACCAACTTGGTGAGCTATTGATGAGTTGATGGTATCTGTTAAATGTCACGTACGATTCACATCTGGTGGGTACCCTGATGGCTACACGAAACGAAGCAGATTTACACCGGGAGGACCCCGTATGACAACCAAGTACACCGACGCGCCGCGCACGCGCGTCATGACGCCGGCATCACTCAACAACGGCGTGCACGAGAACCATTCCATCG
Organism: uncultured Collinsella sp.; assembly: GCA_902490445.1. Classification (GTDB taxonomy): domain Bacteria; phylum Actinomycetota; class Coriobacteriia; order Coriobacteriales; family Coriobacteriaceae; genus Collinsella. Next base: position 18,098 of record CABUDZ010000004.1, on the reverse strand, counting down.
GACAGACCATGGCCATCGCGCCCAAAAAGGGCCTGTTCGACGACATTTCCATTCCCCAGATCATCGCCGGCGCCGCAGCTGCCGCCACGAGCGTGGCGCTTGCTTCAAAGATCGGCATTGCCGGCTCGGTGATTGGTGCCGCCGTGAGCTCGGTCATCACCGTTGTGTCCTCGCAGGTCTATCGCCACTTTATCTCCGCCAGCGCCGAAGCAATCAAGGGCACGCATGCCGCTGTCGACTACCCTACCGGCGCCTACGAGCCCGTTGAGCCCAATGTCGAGGAGCACCTAGGTGGCGCCGCAACCACGCAGGAGATGCGCCAGGTTGCGGGACGCGCGACCACGGCGCGCGTCGCTCCCAACAGCCTGCGCGCCAAGGCGGCGGCTGAGCGCAGCCAGACGCAAAAGAAGGTCATCGTCTTCTCGATCGCTATCGCCATCGTCGCGGTCATCGCCTGCGCCGGCGCCATCCTTATCACCACTGCCGGTGAGGGTCTGGGCGAGCGTCCCGAGCCAATCCTGTCGTCGCGCACGACCGAGAGCGATGCAAATGGCAACACCCAGTCGCAGGATCAGCAGGCACAGACGGACGATACGCAAGACAGTTCGACCTCTGCCGATTCGTCCTCGAACACCCAAAACCAATCGCAGGGCGTCGATTCCTCTGCGAACAACAGCGGCACGCAATCCGGCGCGACTGACTCAAGCCAAACGACTGACGGCTCTCAACCGAGCACGGGCGACCAGGCGAATGGCAATACATCGAGTACGGGATCTACCGACAACAGCAGCACCAACAGCTCGAGCGGAACCGCGTCCGGCACGACATCTGACAGCTCGAGCCAAGGCACGGCATCGGGCAACTAGGCACTGCATCCCCAGATAGGCAACCTGTACAACGGGCGCGAATCGACAGCGGTTCGCGCCCGTTTGCCTTGGGCGCCGCCATGGCGAACGCTATGCGATGGTAAGATGCTTTACATGTGTAAAGAGGAGATTTGCCATGAGCAAGACAATAGTTAGGCCCACGCTTTCGCTGGGCAACCACATCTATCTGTATCGCCTGCTACGCGATGCGATTGGATGCGGCAAGCAAACGTTTATGACGCAGGTCGAGGAGGCGCTCGCCGCCGGCGACATGGCCGCTTATGACCTGGGCTTCGAGTCCACGCGCGAGTTGCTCGAGGAACTCGACGACTGCATTAAGCTGACCGTCTTTAAGGGCGGTCGCCTGTATGCCACCGTCATCGCAAGCGAGGCGTGGGATACCGCCCTTGCCAAAGGCGAGGACAAGCCCAAGGCAGCCAAGGGCGCCAAGCAGTCCTACAAAAAGAAAAAGCGCGGCGAGAAGGACCTCAAGGCCGTACGTCCCAAGCACGTTAAGCATCCCGAGCCCGTGGCCGAAGTCGCTCCGGAACCCGAGCCCGAGACAGAGATCGAAGTCGCTATTGAGGTAACAGCAGAAGCCGAAACCGAAATCGCCGCCACGACCGATCCCGAAGTCATATCCGAGCAGGAAGCAACTGTGGAGCTCAACGAAGCGCCCAAGTCGACAACCGAAGAAGCCGCTGACCAACCCGAGACGCCTGCGTTCCAAAACAGCGATGTCTTTGGCAACGAGGCCGAGGACGATCAGTCCGACGAGCCCGCCGATCAAGGCGCTACCGAATCGGCACCGGAGCCCGAGACGCCGCAGCCCGCCATCTCGCTCACGGTCGTCTATGACCCCGAGAACGCCAACGCCGGCATCACCACCATGGCCTCCACACCGATCGAGGCAAAGCCGTCTGTCGAGGCAGAGGACGCCCCGCAAGCCGACGCCAAAACCGAGACTGAAGACACATCCGTCTCCGTGGAACCGACAGATTCCGCAGTTAAGCCAGAACCGGCGCCCGAGTCTGCACCCGTCATCGAGTCCGCATCCGCACCTGTCTATGACCAAATTCCCGCACCGGTACCGGCTTCGGTACCCGCAGCAGCACCGGCCCCCGCACCCACAGCACCGACCATCCCCGAGGACTTCCCCGTCGATTTCGCAACCGAGGTCTTCTGCCCCGGCCCGTTGCTACACCAGCTGTCGACCTATCTCCCCTACGGCGCCGACACGCTCGGCATCGTCGGCGAGTACTACTGGATCGCCCGCGAACGCGGCACCATCGAGGCCGCGCGAAACCGCGCAATCTTCCCCCTGCGCTACACGCAGGCCGGCGAGCGCCACGAAGTCACCGTGCGCATCCGCCGCAACACCACCGGAGGCCTCGGAGCCACCTGGACCGTCGACAAGGTTGAAGAATCCAACGAATAGCAAAACGCGACGAACGTCACAAAAACGTTCGCCGCGTTTTTTTATTTTCCCAGGTTGAGCATAAGTTCGTGTGACAAAGGGGCTGTCCCTTTGCCACATCAAACTAGTCCCTGGTAAGTTTCCTGTGGATACGATGCGGCTGGGCTGCGTCCTCGCCCAGACGCTCGATGCGGTTGGCCTGATAGGCCTCAAAGTTGCCCTCGAACCAATACCAGTTGCCCGGATTCTCGTCGGTGCCCTCCCACGCCAGAATGTGCGTGGCGACGCGGTCCAGGAACATTCGGTCGTGGCTGATGACCACCGAGCAGCCCGGGAACTCGAGCAGCGCCGCTTCGAGCGAGGACAGCGTCTCGACGTCGAGGTCGTTCGTGGGCTCGTCGAGGAGCAGCAGGTTGCCGCCCTGCTTGAGCGTAAGCGCCAAGTTCAGACGGTTGCGCTCGCCACCGGAGAGTACGCCAGCGCGCTTCTGCTGGTCCTGGCCCTTAAAGCCAAAGCTCGCCACATAAGCGCGGCTCGGAACCTCGGTCTCGCCGACCATCATGTGGTCCAGGCCATCCGAGACGACCTCCCACAGGTTCTTGTCGGGGTCGATGCCGGAACGGTTCTGGTCGACGTAAGAAATCTTGACGGTCTCGCCCACCTCGAGCTCGCCCGAAGTCAGCGGCTCCAGGCCCACAATCGTCTTGAACAGCGTGGTCTTACCGACACCGTTGGGGCCGATAACGCCCACAATGCCGTTGCGCGGCAGGGTGAACGAAAGGTCATCGATGAGCACGCGGCCATCGAACTCCTTGTGCAGGTGATGGGCCTCGAGCACCTTGTTGCCCAGACGCGGGCCCACAGGGATGCGGATGTCGGTCCAGTCGAGCTTCTGGCTTGCGCGGGCCTCGGCCTCCATCTCCTCGTAGCGAGCCAGACGGGCCTTGTTCTTGGCCTGGCGAGCCTTGGGCGAGCTGCGTACCCACTCGAGCTCGGCCTCCATGCGCTTGGCGAGCTTGGCGTCACGGTTGCCCTGGGCCTCGATACGCGCGGCCTTGGTCTCCAGATACGTGGAGTAATTGCCCTTGTAGGGATAAAGGTGACCGCGGTCGACCTCGCAGATCCACTCGGCAACGTTATCCAGGAAGTAGCGATCGTGTGTGACGGCAAGCACCGCGCCCTGGTAGTTGTGCAGGAAGTGCTCGAGCCACAGGATCGACTCGGCGTCCAGGTGGTTCGTGGGCTCGTCGAGCAGCAGCAGGTCGGGAGCCTCGAGCAGCAGCTTGCACAGGGCCACGCGACGGCGCTCGCCGCCAGAGAGCACGTTGACCGGCATGTCGGAATCGGGCAGCTGCAGGGCGTCCATGGCCTGGCCGAGCTTGGAATCGATATCCCAGCCGTCGGCGGCATCGATCTCGTCCTGGAGCTTGCCCATCTCGGCCATGAGGGCGTCCATGTCGCAATCCGGGTCGCACATCTCCTCGCCGATCTTGTTGAAGCGATCGACCTTGGCGATCATGTCGCCAAACGCCATGCGCACGTTCTCGATGACGGTCTTGTCGTCATCGAGCGGCGGCTCCTGCTGCAGGATGCCCACGGTGTAGCCGGGGGTAAGCCTGGCATCGCCGTTGGAGACTTCCTCGATACCGGCCATGATCTTGAGCAGGGTCGACTTACCCATGCCGTTGGGGCCCACGACGCCGATCTTGGCACCGGGGTAGAAGCTCAGGGTCACGTCGTCAAGGATTACCTTGTCGCCATGGGCCTTACGAGCCTGATACATCTGGTAGATAAACTCCGCCATTTGCCTGTTTTATCCTTTCTACCTTCTGTTTCCCTATTCTTGATTCGCTTTAGTGGAAACGAAATGAGGAAACCAGCTCTGAAACTAAACGAAAAAGGGGCATGGTTGCCCACACCCCCTAATACTACCTGGGAAAAATCCCCCGGAACATACTATGAACTGCGTACGCTAGTTTTCCGCAACCTTAACGAGCGGCTCGCTGCGATTTGCGCCACAGCAGATACGAATAGACGTAGGCAGCTCCAGCTGAACCAAACGCCAGAACCGCAATCACCGCGGCGACGACTTCACTCGAAAGCACGCTACCCGCCACGCCCATCACAATCAGGCCAACGCCCAGCACCATAAAGCAGGCACCGCCAAAACGCTGCGTACGGCGCCAGTTCTCGGGATCGGCAAGCGCCCAGGGCGTCTTGATACCGAGCGTGTAGTTCTGCTTTACGCGCGGTAAGTAGTTGCCCATACCAATAAAGAGCAAGCCGATAGCGCCTGATACCAGCAAATTGACCGTTCCTACCACCGGCACGATGCCCCACACCGTTAGCTCCCCCAGCCAGCTTATGGCACACATGAGCAGCGTGAAGGCGATTACGAAGCCCTGATAGAACTTACCCGAGGTCCGATACGCCTCGCCCTTGGGGTCAATGCGTGGCACGACGTAGAACATCGCGAGAAGTGCCAGAGGCAACACGCCGAGCGCGGAGGCCATCCAGCTAGGGCCCCAACCGTCGACGGCGCCATTCGCGCCCCAGTGCGTGGGAATCTGCGCCGGCAGGCTCGGCATCACTATCAGATGCGCTGCGACATTGGCAACGCACAGAGCGACCAGTGCAATCCACACGCGCGACGATACCCCCGTGGCGTGAATGCCCTTGTTTTCGTTATTCATCCTTATCACCTTCAGTGTTTGTAAAGCCCATAAACCAGCCAATCAAGTCCTGCATGACGGTGGTATTTAAGCTGTAAACGATGTTTTGGCCATGGCGCTCATCGGTCACCAGCCCGGCGTTTTTAAGCGTTGCCAGATGATGGCTGAGCGACGGTTTGCTTATGTCGAAATGCTCGGCGAGCTCCCCCGCCGTGCAATTGCCTTCGCGCAGCAACTCCAAAATACGCCGTCGCGTTGGATCGGCAAGCGCCTTAAAACCCTCTCCCGGCATAAGACCTCCTCTCATCATCTCTCATGACGTGCACACTATACTCGATATTTAGATGTTTGTCTAACTATCTAATAGCAATGTTATGTATAGAACATTCGTTCGTTTTTAGATACAATGGGTCCAGAAGCAGATGGGCCAGCTCCCTCTTCCCAAGAAGGAGATGGACTATGAGTATTAACGATGTCCTGACGTTGTTGTTGCTTGTAATCGCGGCTGTGGAGCTCGGCATCCACATTGGAGGTCGAATGAAATAGCCGCCCCCGCGTAATGCGAAGACGGCCACTTCTCACGCTACAAACGTGTTTGGGAGTTGGCCAACCCGCTGCAACGGGTGCCATCTGCTTCATCTTAAGCGAATCACTGCCTCATTTCAACAAGCCCCTAGGGCTCAAATGGAATCGCGATAATACCTATAATGGCGATAGCTAAAACACGATTCGCTTCCCCATCGGAGGATGTCTATGACCGAAACCACAGCCGCAACTCCCAACGAGACGCGCGATGCCAAGCTCGAGATCATCATGGGCCGCGAGGCACTCGACAAGCTCGCCGATGCCACGGTGCTGGTACTCGGCTGCGGAGGTGTGGGCTCCAACTGCTGCGAGGCACTCGCCCGCGGCGGCATTGGTCATTTTGTAATTCTGGACAAGGATATCGTCGCGCCCAGCAACATCAATCGACAGGCCATCGCCTTTCACAGCACCGTCGGCAAGCGCAAGGTTGACGTGATGGAAGCCATGATCCACGACATCAATCCCGCCGCCAGCGTTATCAAGCGCACCGAATACCTGCTGAGCGACAACATCGAAGAGTTCTTCGCGGGCGTTTTGGAGCAGACGGGTGGCAAGCTCGACTACGTCGTCGACGCCATCGACACCATCTCGGCCAAGCTCACCATTGCCAAATATGCTCAGGACCACGACATTCGTTTGGTTAGCTCCATGGGCGGGGCCAACAAGCTCCATCCCGAGTGCCTCCGCTTTGCCGACATTTTCGATACGGTACGTGACCCCATGAGCCGCATTATGCGCAAAGAATGCAAGAAGCGCGGCATCAAGAGCCTGCATGTACTGTTTAGCTGCGAGGAATCGGTTAAGACACAGCCCCGCGACCCTTCCAACATCCATGAGCGTACCGAGCTGGGAACCGCCAGCTTTATGCCGCCCATCATGGGCCAGATGATCGCCGGCGAGGTTATCCGTCAGATCAGTGGCCGCGGCACCGAGCGCGTGCGCGCCGATGGCCAGCGCCTAGACTAGCGGAGCGCGCCGAGATGGAGCCCCGGTTATTTGATGCACACTGCCATCTTGATCTAATGGCTCACCCGGACGCCGTTGCCGATGAGGCAACGGCGCTGGGCCTGATTCTATTTGCCTGCGGCGTCGATCCGCAAGACTTTGCACGCGCCAAGAAGCGCGCCTGCGGCCGTTCAAATATCTTTGCCGGCATCGGCCTCCATCCCTGGTGGCTCGCCGACGGACGATGTGGCAACGCTGAAATCAATCTGCTTTGCGAAGTCGCTGCACAAGAACGCTTGATCGGCGAGGTCGGGCTCGACTTTTCCGCTCGTTTTGCCGGAAGCGAGCCGCTACAAGTACAGGCATTTGACCGGCTCTGCGATGCACTCGTGCAGCACCCTCTTGCTGGGCGCGTGATATCGATTCACGCTGTTCGTTCGGCAGGAACCGTACTGGACGCCCTTGAGTCATATGGATTGCTCACCCCAAGCCCCAACTCCCCCGCCGTCATCTTTCACTGGTTTAGCGGTACCTCGAACGAGTTCGTCCGTGCGCGAAACGCAGGCTGCTATTTTTCCGTGAACGAGCGTATGCTCGCCACCAAGCGCGGTCGCGAATATGCCCGACAGATTCCACTCGACCGTCTACTGCTCGAGACCGATGCGCCGGCCGAGCCAAACACAGAAACAAGTGTGCAATCGCTCATCAGATCGCTCGCAAGGACCTCGATGCACATTGCCTCACTCAAAAACTGTGACGCAAAGCGCATCGAGTCGGTAGTTTTAGCAAATGCGCACTCTGTTTTTGACCTTCGCTAACCCCTGTGGGCAAAAATGCCAAGGGACATGCGAATCGCACAACGCAGTCCCTATTGGCAGGCAGTACAATTCGGCAGCATTACACCAATTCGTGCATGAGATCACGGTTGCGTGCATACAATTCGTCAAAGATATGACGACGCGACGCATATAGCTCGTGGGCATCCATATCGGGCACGATTGTTTGTGCAACGCCAAGGACTTGGGCGAGTTCATCCCATGATGCATAGGCGCCACCTGCGAGAGCTGCCATGATGGCATCACCGAAGCATGCGCCCACCGTAACCTTGGCAACCGAGACCTCGCGCCCGCATACGTCGGCGATAGCCTGCATCCAAACTGGATTCTTGGTTCCACCTCCGACAAGCATAATGCGCCCAATTGGCAGTCCATGCTCTCGCTCGATAATGTCGACATGGGATGCAACGGTATACGCGACGCCTTCCAAGGCGGCGCGAACCATATGGGCTCGCGTATGCCTTCCGGTCAGGCCAAAGAAGACGCCACGTGCCTCGGGATCGTTGAGCGGAGTACGCTCCCCCGCAAAGTACGGCAGGCACAGGAGCCCATCGGCACCCGGCGCCACATCGGCGGCATCATGCGCCATAACCGAATATGCATCGGGGCCACCGTGGCCCTCGGCCTCCACGGCGTCGCGATACAGCTCTTGGCGCAGCCACGATGTGAGTGCACCCGCCGTATTGGTCCCCGCGCAGACCCCGTAAGTTCCGGGAATGATAAACGTCCCTGGCCACAGGCGGGCATCATCGACCATATGATCAGCTAGGTAGATGAAATACGCCGTGCTCCCCAACTGAACCATCATATCGCCGGGACGAAATACACCCGTCGAAATGGCCTCGGCACCAGAGTCGCCCGTTCCCACTAAGACAGGTGTCCCTGCCGCGAGCCCTGTCGCCTCAGCCGCGCGCTGCGTAATCGCCCCGGCAATATCGGTAGCCGACATTACCTCCGCCATCTGGTCAGGCCGGCAGAAACGAGCACATTCCCGAGCATCAACCCTCCAAGTGTAGCGGTCGTATAGGGGAAGAAAATCCTCCGCCAAGTAACGGTCCACCGTAAAACGCCCCGTCAACTTTGCGCATAGAAACGATGATGCCGTCAGGAACTTCGCGGCACGTTCGTGCACCTCGGGCATATTCTCCTTAAACCATAAGATCTTAGGAGCAATATCTGATGAGCAGGGATCGTGCCCGAAAAGTTCGCGTGCGCGACCTGACCCATATTCGGAAAGGAGCTCGTCAATCTGCGGCTTCGAACGTGCATCGACTCCATACAAAATCGCGGGCGCCAGCGCGTTGCACTCGGTATCGACCGGCACACAGTCGCAACCCAATGCGGAAAGGCCCACGCATCCGATCTGCGCCGCGTTAACCCCCGATCGCATCACCAGCTCGCGCGACAAGCGGCAAAAATCGCCCCACCAAACTGCCTCAGCATCATGCTGGTACCATCCATCACACGGGTTGTCCGTCTCATGTCCACAAGAGGCTTGGCAAACGATGTTGCATCGATCATCGATTAAAACGCCTTTAGAGGCGCTTGTCCCAATATCAATACCCAGATAGAGCGCCATAGGTGCCTACTCCCCTCGCGCCGTACGAGCGGCAGCCATAAAACGAACCACCCGCTCAACATCAATCGGGGCATCCAGCTTTCCGTCGCGCTTTAAGCACGTGCCGACAAACGCGCCATCGTAGTGAGCAAATACGTCAGCCACGGTATTTTCGCGACAACCGGTGCCACATACCACGGGCACTTCGCCAACACGCTCGCGGACCTCGTCGGCAAGCTCGCCCGAAGCGCCACGACCGGCAGCCGAACCGCCGATGACCATCGCATCCGGTAGGCAATTAAAGAGAAGTGAATCGGCAATGTCCGCGGTCGTGCGGTCGTTGAGATAAACCTCGCCCTCGCTCGTGATGAAGTGAAAAAGCTTGAGGTCGTCCAAGCGCAGCGCCGCCTTGCGACGCATGGTGTGAGCGAAATCTCGGTTAATCAGCCCGAGATCACCGGCCCAGGCACCGCAAAAATTGCAGCGCGTGAACTGCGCGTCGACGGCAGCGCACAGCTCGATTGTGGCATCACCATCGTAAATTGCCTCAGCTCCCCAAGGAGTCGACAGATCATGGGACAGAGCCCCGATTACATAGCCCATCGATGCAAGGGTTGAGGGAGAAACATGCTGCTCATAGGGCATCGAGAGCTCATTGGTAATCAAAATGCCATCGACACCGCCCTGCTGCAACGCCTCGAGATCGCGCTTGGCGGCTTCCACGACCTGCGATACGCTTCCGCCCGGGTAATACAGCGGATCGCCCGGCAGAGGACGCAGGTGCAGCATTCCGATAACCGGCTTTTCGTTCTTGAACATCGAAGTTAGAAACGACATAACGTGCTCCTTCATAGGGTTATTGCAGGGACGTTACTCCCCCAGCACCTCGACGTACACTTTTCGCTTCTGCGGACCGTCAAACTCCGCAAGATAGATGTTCTGGGCACTTCCGCACACGATGTGGCCATCTTGGACGGGAAAGAAGCAACTGTTTCCACAAATCATGCTCTTGATATGCCCACAGGAGTTGTTGCCGGTGGCTCCATAGCTCGGCAGGAAGTGTGCATGCGCATAGGGGGCCTCGAGTGGGGCGATGCGATCAAGCGTCTCCATAAGATCCGTCTCCACGCAGGGCAGCCCCTCGTTTACCACGATTCCACAGGTCGTATGCGACAAAATAATCGCCGCCAAGCCATTGGTCACCGAGCTGCGTTCGATGGCAGCGTGCACGTCTTCGGTAATATCGATGAACTGGTCCGGAGCAGTCGATAGATAGCTCAATGTCTCGAGCGTCACCATGTTTACTCATCTCCTTCAAGAAAACGCAGGGCATTACCCCAGTAGAGCCTTTCTCGCGCATCATCGCGCATGGGCACGGTATCGAGCGCCCGCTTGAGTTTGAATGCACGGAAGCGAGGCGTATTGCTGGCGAACATCACTTGATGCGATAGCGCGCGCTCATACCACAGCGGCCCCATATCGACCGTGAAAAGACGCTGCATCATCTCCTCGGGCGAATCGATGTAAGTGATAGAAGTGTCCGTGTAGCAGTTGGGATACTTGAGCAGCATCGCCACGGTCTCGCGCACCCAGGGCCAGCCAAAGTGGGTCAAACTAAAACGCACATTTGGATGCGTTGCGATTGTGTGCTCAAATGCAAGCGGGTTACTGCGCGAGAGCTCTGCACCCGGCTCCCAAGACATACCGGCATGAAAAACCACCGGCTTGTTATAGCGCTCGCACAGCTCGTAAAGCGGCTCGGCCACGACATCTTCGGGGGCAAAACCCTGCTTTGCCGGATGCAGGCAAAGCCCCTTTGCCCCCAACTCGGTAAAGGCGCGCTCCAATTCGCCTGCGGCACCGCTCACCTGCGGATCTACGCTCGCAAATCCCCACAGACGATCGGGATGCGCGGCAACCAGCATGGCAATCTGGTCATTGGTGCCAAAGTGCCCTCCGCATGCCGTGGTTACATCGAGCGGCATGAGCACGCTCTTCTGCACGTCGCAGACGTCCATCTCGACTTGAAGCTCATCCCAATCCATGGGGCCCATATGCCCCATACCAAATTCTCGTGACCAAAAACCGAATCCATCAGGCTCATCACCCGGCGTACAGATCTCGCCGTAGAGCATGGGCTGGACCAACATGTCGATAACCATTTCGTACTCCTTTCCAGGCATTTGACCCTAGTACGGCTCAAACGAACCAATCACTCGGGACGACAGCTCAGCGCCCGCCTTCATACACGCCGGAATATCAAGGCCATCGATCACGCCCTTGGTAAACCCGGCAATATACGAATCGCCGGCACCCACGGTATTAACGACCTTCTCCGCCGGCACGATCCCGCACTCATAGAAGCGCTCACCGTCATAGGCAATGCTTCCCTTCTCGCCAAGCGTGGCAACCGCAACGCGCGGCCCCAATTCCTGCGCGTGACGTACCCAGTCCCGCAGCTCCGGAGTGTCATCTTCAAACGACATAAATGCGTAGTCAACGTAGGGAAAATGATTCTCGCAGGCATATTCGGGATCTTGGCTGAACACCGAGAAGTCCATAACCACCGTCTTGCCCGCATCATGCCACTCGGGCAGGAGGTCCAAACAATTGCCAAACAGGTCGGTATGAATGATGTCATGCTCTAGGATAAACGCCCGGTCATCTTCATTCGGACGATATGTCTCCATTACGCCATCGATTGCCTCGAGATGCACGCGATCGACGCCGTCTTTCAATGCCATGAGCATCACCGAGGTGTCTCCATCCTCCACCCGCAGATGAGAGATATCAAACCCCTCGGCGGCCAGCGCCTCTCTCATCTTGTCTCCGTACTCGTCCTTGCCGACAACCGACACGGCGGATACCGAAACGCCCATTCGTGCAAGATGGATACCCCAGTCAATGCCATTACCAGTCGGATAGAACACGCCGATGTTTTGATAGACGTCCGCACAGCAAAAACCAGCCGCACACGCTTTAATACCCATGGTCTTCTCCAATGTTCAAAAGGGGACCCACCACATGGCGAGCCCCCTTTTCGCGTTTCGCTTATTGTTTTGCATCGGCTGTCCAAGGCCTCATAGCCAGACCGCCGTACGCTTTCTTAAGCTATTCGACGATTGGTGCTCCGTGGCCCCAAGAACCTTCCATGCCGCACACGGTCGAGGCAAACCCGGCAGCAAAGTCGAGCGCGCGCTCGATGGCCTCGGCGCCACCCTCACCACGCTTGACGGAATCGAGATAGCACATCAAAAACGAGGTGAGGAACGAGTCGCCCGCCCCCATGGTGTCCTTCATGTCCGTTACCGGTTTAGCCAGCTGGCGGTAATAACGCTCGCCGTCGTAAGCGATGCAGCCCTCGGCGCCCGCCGTAGCCGACACAAAACGCGGACCCAGATCCTTCACCCATGCCAGACGCTCGCGAATCTCGTCCTCACTCGCGGCATCCGCCGCACTAAAGAAAGCAAAATCGACATAGGGCGCAATCTGCTCGTAGTACTCGTCGGTGGAGTCGTCCGAAAAGTCAAAAGAGACCGTGACGCCCGCAGCCTTCAACTTGGGCAGCTCGCGCTCGGTGAAGCAATAGTTGCCCGAATGAACCACATCGAACTGCTTCATGTACGAAAGGTCAAAGCGATCGAGAACATAGCGCGCATCGCCACGGATACCGCCCTCGTTGGAGCCGAGGAAGACACGGTCACCGTCAACGACGGTCACGCGAGCCGCTCCGTTCTCGCCAATCATCTGCTCGCACTTGTCAAGCTCGATACCCTCATCCTCGAGGCTTGCAATGACATGCTCGGCAGCGGCGTCATTGCCAAAAATGCCCATGTATGCAGAGCGTGCGGCACCGCATTTCTTGGCATAAACGGCGAAGTTCACCGCATTGCCGCCGGGATACATGGTGTGGATATGCTCGTAGCGATCGACGACGTTGTCGCCAAAACCGAGCGCGTTAACGTTAAATGCCATGGCCTTTGCCCCTTCTAGTACTCGACAACACCCATATAGCGACGGAAATCGGGATCGTGATCAAACACCTTGCCGCGTGCAGCACGCAGCTCGCAGTTCATGGCGTAGAACAGCACCGGGTCCAGATAGGCACGGACACTCGCCGGCACGGCTTCCATACCGTACTCCTTGGCATCGAGCACCATCAGCGTATCGGTATGCGTCTTAAGGAACGCCAGGGCGCGCTCGTCCATAGCACGGCACTCGCTGGAGCCCATCTGCAGGAAGTAAAAAACGCCATCCTGAGTAGCCTCGAAGGGGCCATGGAAGTACTCGGCAGAGTGAATGTAGCTGCAGTGCTGCCACTGCATCTCCATAAGAGAGCAGATAGCGAAACCGTAGGTCTGGCTAAAGTTGGGACCGCTGCCCAGAATATAGAAGAACTCGTGCTCCTGGCAAAGCTTGGCAAAGCGATCGCCCAGCTCGGCATTTACCTTCTCACGTGCCGGGGGAAGAATCTTATCCATCTCGGCGATACCGGCATACATATCGGCAAGATCGGCGTAGCCCTCCTGCTGATCGAGCAGCTCGGCCGCAAGCGACAGCGAAATGCCAGCGGGGACCTCGGCCTGCGGCACGCCCTCGCCCCACGGGTAGACCCACGTGGTCCACTTGCCGGAGTCAATCTTGGATCCAGCGTTGTCGGTCTGGGCGATCACCGTAGCGCCGGCAGCAAGGGCAATCTCACAGCCCTCGACGACCTCGGGGGTGTTGCCACTGTGGCTGCAAGCAATGACCAGGGATTTCTCACCCAAGCGGCGCGGGCGCATGATATCAAACTCGCGAGCCGTATAGATATACGAAGTGAAGGTGGTTGCCTCGCGCTGCAGAAGCTCATGAGCCGGGATCAAATCGATCATGGAGCCACCGCAAGCAATCCAGTAGACGCTGTCGAACTTGCCCTTCTCGGCAATTGCCTCTTTGATCAGATCGTGTGCGTTCATATCCAGTTCCTTTCTTGTTTGGTCCGCAATCAATGACGTTGGCTGCGTGGCCGATAGTTGGTTTAGTCAATCAGATATTTCTCGAATGCGGCCATGTTCTTGGCATCTGCCGCCGCCGGGTCATCGTAGTAACGCCCGTCCGTGATTTCCTGGCCCAGCATGCCATCGAAACCATGGGCATTAAGCGTGGCGACGAAGGCGTCCATATCGTGCTTGCCATCGCCCCACACCAGATGGCCATACGGGTCACCGTCGATAAAGTGCATCTCGTGAATTGCCCCATCACCAAAGGCGGCAAACCAGTCCTCGAGCGTCTCGCCCGCAACGCCCATCGCGGTTGTATCAACCATGGGCTGTAAGTACGGGCTCGCGACCTCGTCAATCATGCGCTTCGCATCGGAAACCGTCGTTACAAGGTTGCTCTCCTCGGGACGCAGGCTTTCCATCGTAAGCACCAGACCGTGCTCACCGGCATACTCCGCCAGAATGGACAAGTGCTCGCGGCTGCGCTTCCAGGCTTCCTCGCGGTCCTCGTCCCAGTCGCCCCAGCCCGAGTTGACGGACATACGGTCGCACCCAAGTACCTCGGCAAGCTCAATGCCGTGCTTAAAGTACGCCAGGCTGCGCTGTTCATGCAGCGGTTTGCGTGCGCAGTACTGCCAAGGATAGACGACATTCTCGGGGCACAGAGTACGATACCTAAGCCCACGGTCTGCAGCCTTTTTCGCCAGGACCTCAGCCTCAAAGTAGCCCGTGTGGTCGAGCGTCACATGCGGCTCCGCACACCACAGCTCAATGGACTCAAAGCCCAAACGCTGCTGCACATCAAGGAAGTAATCGAGCGACCACATGATGTAGTGGATATTCATGCCCGCAATCTGTTCGCGGCGCAGCGTCGGTTTGGATTCAGACATCTTATGCCTCCTTATTTCGATCGAACACGATTTGTCCGTCCGACATCGTCATATCAACCGAAAGATCGCGTGCGTCGCGATAATCGAGGTCGAACACATCCCGATCGAGCACGCAGATATCGGCAAGCTTGCCGACCTCAAGCGTACCCAGTTCGTCTTCGCGCATCAGATCGTACGCGCCCCCGGCAGTCCAAGCACGCAAGAGCTCGACAAGCGTCAGCGCGTTGGCCTCATTCACGGGCAGTCCATCGTCGAAGTATCCACCGCACGCGCTGTAGATTGACTCGCCCAGGCTCGGAATCAGCAGTGGCAAATCCGTACCACAGCACACCGTGCATCCGGAATCTTCCATGCCGCGGCGATTCCAGCTGTGCAAAAGTCGCGTCTCGCCAATTTGTCGACGCATCATCGACAGGCAATCCTCGCGCCGGTCCAGCGTCAGAATCTGCGGATAGACCTCGCAAATTCCACCTAACTTGCCAAACTCGACAAGATCGGTCGGGTCAGAGTTCTCGAGATCGGTAATCGCATGGCGGCGAAGCAACCGTCCATGCTCGTCTCGAGACAGCGAGGCATAGAGCGCCACGGTGCGACGAACGGCGCCATCGCCCTGGCAATGCAAAGAATATCGGAAGCCGTCAGCATCAATTGCGCGCAGCTCGTTCTCAATCAGATCCCACTCGGGCTCCTCGACAACCGTCTTGCCGGCAGCCCCCGCATCGGCCGTGTCCTCATAGGGGTCAATCATCTCGGCAAGCCCCGCCCATACGCCGCGATCGGTCATACGGTTGAAGCCAGAAAAACGAACGAACGGTCCCCGGAAGCGCTCTCGTGCCTCGCGAGCATACGACAGATTTGCACCGGCACCCACCGGCTGCGACATCATAGAGACGCGAACCGTCAGCTCGCCAGATTCTTCACGGCGAGCCATTTCGTCGGCAAAACCGTAGTAGTCATCAAACGCCATCTCCTTGATGGCGGTAACGCCGCGCTCGTTAAGCATGCTCATGTAGTCCGAATACCCCGCACGTACCTCGGGCAGCGCGAGGAAATCGCTCATCATGCGCCAGATCTTCTCGGCATAGCACGCCTGGGGCGTGAAGCCGTATCGCGCACTGGCGGCAGCATTGAGAACGCAGGTCTCCGCACCCGGTGTAAAGCAGACGACAGGGATATCGCCAAAACAATCGTCAAACACAGCCGCCGTATTTGCGTTCTCGGCATCCGATGCCAACGTTTCGGGCAGGTTGCGGCCAAAAGCCGCCGCGCAATCCGGATGATCTTCTTTCCATGCACGCAAGAGCGACACGGCCTCTTTGGCATCGGCGATGCCGGACAGATCAGACCCCAACGTCCGCAGCGCCCAGCCTGTATAGAAGGTATGTACATCGATCAGGCCAGGCATGACGGTGCGGTCGCCCAGGTCAACTACCTCGTCCGCCTGGGTCAAATACGAAGCTGCCTCACACTTGGTGCCAACCGCCTCAATTCGATTGTCACGGACCGCTACGAAACCTTCAAACGGCAGGTCCCCCGTACCGGTAAAGACGCTCTTAGACGTCAGGACCGTCAAACGATCAGACATCACAACCACCTACGCCGGAAGCATGCCAGAAATTGCAGTTACGATCAGGCCAAAGACGACCATGAAGATGAAGAACTTCCAAATGGTCTTCCACCATTGGCCAAACGAAATCTTAGCCACGCCAAGGCCGGCAACCGTCATGCCCGCCACGGGACTGATGGTGTTGATGGTCTGGTTGGCAAACTGGAGCGCGGTAACGGCCGCCTCGGGATTGAGGCCCATGAGCTCGGTCAGGGGGCCCATAACGGGCATGGTGAGTGCCGCCAGGCCAGAACTCGAGGGAACCAGCAAAGAGAGCAGGCCAAGGACGATATACATAAACGTGGTGTAGACGGCGGCGGGTGCACCGGCGAGCGCAGTAGCGAGCGCCTGGAGGATGGTGTCGATGATCATGCCGCCCTCGGCGATGACCAGAATACCGCGAGCGATACCGATAACGATGGCGGCGTACGCAAAGTCGGCGAGACCTTTAACGAACTCCTCAGCAATCGTCTGCTGGTCAAGACCGCCCAGGATACCGGCAAGCAAGCCCATGCCAAGGAACACGGCGGAAATCTCATTCATGTACCAACCCTGGGTAACAAGACCCCAGACGATAATGCCCATACCGCAAGCAAAATCGATAAGCACGAGCTTCTGACGGGTAGTGAACTCTTCCTCAATGGAGGCATCGGTCACGGAAAACTCGATACGCTTGAGCTTATCGTCCTCGTACGTAATGGACGACTCGGGGTTTTTTTTGACGCGCATGGCGTAGCGCATGGCCCATGCGATACCGACGGCAGTGAAGATGACCCAAGAAACGGCGCGCAGCCACAGTTGCGGATTGCCCTCGATGCCAATGATGCCCTGGGCGATCAAAACATTAAACGGATCGATGGTCGAAGCGCAATATCCCAGGTTAGGACCAAGGAAGCAGATGATGAATGCCGTCATCGAGTCATAACCGATACCCATCATGATGGGAATGAAGATGGCATAGAACGGCAGGGCTTCCTCAGACATACCAAACGTGGTGCCGCAAATGGACAGCAACGTCATCGTGATGGGAATGATGAGGATGTCCTTGTTCTTGAGCTTTTTAATCACACGGCTCATGCCGGCATTCAAAGCGTTGGTCTTGGTGATGATTGCGAACGACCCGCCAATCAATAAGACGAACGCAACGACGTCGGCAGCCTCCTGGATGCCCTTAGTGGGCGCTTGCAGGACCGCGAAGATATCCTGCCCCAGATTGATGGTCTCGCCGGTCTCGGAATCGGTGTAGTTCTTATCGACCTGTTCATAGGTTCCAGCAACGGCGACTTCACGCTCGCCCGCCGCTGTCGAAATCGTCTTGCGCTGATACTGACCAGAGGGAACGATCCAAGTCAAGACCGCAAAGACAACGATCAGCAAGAACATGATCGTATAGACATGCGGTAATTTGAACTTAAAACGTCTGTTTGTCTTCTTCGCCTTCGTATCTGACATAGATACCTCCAAAGAACTCGAGACTGCATCGCATCTCGCTTCAACGTTTGCACAAGGCAAACGTTCTATGACGTTCTATAGGTTACCAGCAGCTTTTCTCGCCATCAAGATAATTTCAAACTGATTGCCGCAACGCGGTTGAACGGTTGCGTTTGCGCCGTGAACGGTATGGAAACGCCCGGTGAGATGATCCACCGGGCGCTTTCATACGCAATGTCCTAGATGTCAAAAACGTAGCGAGACCCAACGATCCGCTGACGACCGATGATAAACGGCCGCCGCTGCTCAT
>CABUDZ010000003.1 GCA_902490445.1 uncultured Collinsella sp. | reverse complement strand
ATGCGGCGGCGGCATGGGGGCACCGGCCTCCATAGCCTCTCCACCTGCGGAAACGAGGCGACGGCCAGGTGCCGGGAGCTATTTCCGCGTTGCGCTAGCTGCGGAAACGCGGGTCCCGTTCAGGCTGTTGCGTTGAGATTGAAAATCAACCGCCAAAATAAACCTGTTCCATTGCGGCAGGTTGGTCATAGTTATTACGTGGCGGTCGAGGTCGACCGTATAGGCCGCGCCTTGTTTGGCTAAAGTACAATCATCTGTGTTTAACTCGCCCGCAGCTGCACGGCGTGGGCGATGGCCAAAAAGGAAAACCACATGGGATTCATGTCAAAGCTGCTGTCCTTTGGATCCGATAAGGACCTTAAGCGCTACTACAAGATCGTCGACCAGATCAACGGTCTTGAGCCCCAGTTTGAGAAGATGACCGAGGAGGAACTCCGCGGCCAGACCGATAAGTTCCGTGAGCGTTACGCCAACGGTGAGTCGCTCGACGACATGCTCCCCGAGGCCTTTGCCACCGTGCGCGAGGCTTCCAAGCGCACCATGGGTATGCGCCACTTTGACGTGCAGCTCATTGGCGCCATGGCACTGCACGAGGGCCACATCGCCGAGATGAAGACTGGCGAAGGCAAGACCCTCGTCTCCACGTTGGCCGGCTATCTCAACGCTATTGCCGGCAAGGGCGTGCACGTCGTTACTGTCAATGATTACCTTGCCAAGCGCGACTCCGAGTGGATGGGCCGCATCTACAAGTACCTGGGCATGACCGTCGGTCTGCTCCAGAACAACATGCCGCTCGAGCTTAAGCGCCCGGCCTACCAGGCAGACGTCACCTACGGTACCAACTCCGAGTTCGGTTTCGACTACCTGCGCGACAACATGGTTACCCGTCCCGAGCAGCGCGTGCAGCGCGGCCACAACTACGCCATCGTCGACGAGGTTGACTCCATCCTGATCGATGAGGCTCGCACCCCGCTGATCATCTCGGGCGCTGGCACCAAGTCCGCCAGTACCTACAAGGACTTCGCGCGTGCCGTGCGTGGCCTTGAGCGCGGCGAGGACGTGTCGCACGACATGCTTACCGCCACCGAGGACGTTGAACCCACGGGCGACTACGTCATGGACGAGGCCAAGCACACCATCGCTGCCACCGAGCGCGGTCTTAAGAAGATCGAGCGCCGCCTGGGTATCGATGACATCTATGCCGATCTCTCCGGCCAGCTGGTCAACCACCTGCAGCAGGCGCTGAAGGCCCAGTACATGTTCCACCGCGACAAGCAGTATGTGGTCACCAACGGCGAGGTCAAGATCGTCGACGAGTTCACCGGCCGCATTATGGAAGGCCGCCGTTACTCCGAGGGCCTGCACCAGGCCATCGAGGCCAAAGAGGGCGTGCTTGTACGCGAGGAGAACCAGACGCTGGCCACTATCACCTTGCAGAACTACTTCCGTCTGTATGACAAGCTCTCCGGCATGACCGGTACGGCACTCACCGAGGATGCCGAGTTCCGCGAGATCTACAAGCTGCCCGTCGAGGTCATCCCCTCCAACAAACCCGTTCAGCGTGTTGACCACGAGGACCTGGTGTACCGTACCATTCAGGCCAAGTACAACGCCGTCGCCGACGATGTCGAGCAGCGTCACGCCAAGGGCCAGCCGGTCCTGGTGGGCACCGTCTCCATCGAGAGCTCCGAGAAGCTGTCGGCCGCCCTTACCAAGCGCGGCATCGCGCACGAGGTCCTCAACGCCAAGCACCATGAGCGCGAGGCTCATATCGTTGCCCAGGCCGGACGCTACGGCGCCGTGACCATCGCTACCAACATGGCCGGTCGTGGTACCGACATCCTGTTGGGCGGCAACCCCGACGAGCTGGTGCGCGAGCGCCTTGAGTACGAGGGCCTGACCATGGAGGACGTGACGCCCGAGCAGCTTGAGCAGTTTAACGCCGAGGCCAAGGAGACCTGCAAGGCCGAGCGCGAGCGCGTGCTTGCCGCCGGCGGCCTGACCGTTATCGGCACCGAGCGCCACGAGTCCCGTCGTATCGACAACCAGCTGCGCGGCCGCTCCGGCCGTCAGGGCGATCCGGGCGAGACCCAGTTCTACCTGTCGCTCGAGGACGACCTCATGCGCCTGTTCGGTGGCGACAAGATGGACCGCGTCTCCAAGATGATGGTCACGGCCGACATGGGCGACGACATGCCCATCCAGCACAAGATCATCTCCAAGGCCGTCGAGAGCGCCCAGCACAAGGTCGAGAGCATCAACTTCTCCATGCGCAAGAGCGTCCTTGAGTACGACGACGTCATGAACAAGCAGCGCCAGGTCATCTACGCTGAGCGCAATAAGATTCTGGACGGCAAGGACCTGACCGACCACATCACCGAGGTCATGCACGACACCGTGTACCGCTGCGTTCAGGAGTTCTGCACCAAGGACAGTCACGATGGCGAGCGCGACCTGGAGGGCCTGCGCAAGTGGGTTGTGGAGCTCACCGGCCACATCGATACGCCGAAGTTCCCCGACGAGGATTATGAGGCTCTGGCTGCCGATGTCCTGGCTTACGTAGAGAAGTGCTACAACATGAAGGCCGAGCGCTTGGGCGAGGACCTGATGCGCGAGCTCAACACCCAGGTCATGCTGCGCGTCATCGATACCCGCTGGATGAACTACCTGCAGGAGATGGACTACCTCAAGACCGGCATCGGCCTGCGCGGCTTTGGCCAGCGCGACCCGCTGGTCGAGTACAAGACCGAGGCCTACGGCGCGTTCCAGATCCTCGTCGACACCATGTACGAGGATTACCTGCGCACGGTTCTGCGCATCGAGATCAAGGCTGCCCCGCGTGCCGTGGAGCACAAGGAGGAGCCCGCGCTCGAGGGTGCGCACTTCTCCGGTCCTGCCGAGGTCGATGGTGACAACGGCGACTCGGTGCTGCGCAAGCAGGCGCAGGTGCAGGCCCGCACGGCTGTCCAGGGTGGTCCGGCTGCCGTCAACAACGGTGGCAAGGTGACCACCTATCGCAAGTCCGAGAGCGACGATCCGTACGTCAACGTGGGCCGCAACGACCCGTGCCCCTGCGGTAGCGGCAAGAAGTTTAAGTACTGCCACGGCAGGAATCGTTAATGGCTGAGGCTTTAGAGGCAACGCCCGCCGAGCTGGACGCGTTTGCGGACCGGCTCGGCGAGGTCGAGTCGTATCTCCACTTGGACGAAAAGCGCACGCGCGTGACCGAGCTCGAGGCCAAAAGCGTGGCCCCCGGCTTTTGGGATGACGCCGACGCCGCCCGTGCCACCATGGAGGAAATCGCGCGCACCAAGGAAGATATCGCTGCCGTGGACAACGCGCGCGGCGAGCTTTCCGATGCCCGCGCCGCGCTGGAGCTTGCCGAGGAGATGGGGGATGACCCCGATGCCGCCGCCCTTCGCGAGGAGGCTACAGCCACGGCTGAGCGCCTGGCCCGTGCCATCGATGAGCTTGAGCTTTCGAGCTGGTTTACCGGTGAGTTCGATCACGGCGATGCCATTGTGACCATCAAGCCCGGACAGGGTGGTCTGGAGGCCCAGGACTGGACCTTCATGCTCTTTAAGATGTACATGAAGTACTGCCAGCGTCGCGGCTGGAAGGTCACGATTAACGACTGCCCCGCTGCTGAGGTCATCGGCATCGACCGCGCGACCTTTACCGTCGAGGGCAAGGACGCATTTGGCATGCTGCGCGCCGAGGCCGGCGTCCACCGCTTGGTGCGCATTAGCCCCACCGACGACAAGAAACGCCGCCAGACCACGTTCGCCGGCGTCGAGGTCATCCCCGTGCTACCCGATGATATCGATATCGAGATCAGCCCCGATGACATCCGCGTGGACGTGTACCACGCGAGCGGCCCGGGCGGTCAGGGCGTGAACACCACCGACTCCGCCGTGCGCGTGACGCATTTCCCCAGCGGCATTGTGGTCACCTGCCAAAACGAGCGCAGCCAGATCCAGAACAAGGCCGCGTGCATGCAGATCCTCAAGGCTCGCCTGTACGAGATTGAGCTCGAGAAGCGCGCCGAGGCCCTGGATGAGATTCGCGGACCCAAAACCACGATTGGTTTTGGCAACCAGATCCGCAGCTACGTGCTCTACCCGTATCAGATGGTTAAGGACCTACGCACGGGCGTTGAGACCAGCAACGTCGAGGCGGTTCTTGACGATGGCGACCTGGACCCGTTTGTTATTGGCTACCATCGCTGGGCCACTGGCAACGCTGGCGCGGAGATCCCATCTGCATAAACCGCCCGGTTTATGTGGAAATGGATAAAACCCTCCGAGCAGGGTGGTTTTGTATCCAAAGCAAACCCTGCGCAGGGGTGGTTTTTGTTCGGCGAATCGGTAGAATCGAATACAGCAAGAAGTTCGAAGCGCATCCGTTTGGGTGCGCTTTTTTGAGGGAGGTAGCATGGCATATCGTCTGGACATCAAGCGCATTCTATCGATGAACTTCTTTCACGACCTGCCCCAGATTATGTTGGGGTGCGCTCTGGCCGCTATTGCGACCGACCTGTTTTTGATTCCCAACGGCCTTGCTGCCGGTGGTGTTACGGGCCTTGCCACCATTATCCAGGCGGTCGGCGCATCGCGCGGCATATCGCTTCCCGTTGGTATTCAGACGATCGTGATGAACGCCTTGCTGTTGCTGGTCGTTATGCGCGAGGGCGGCATGTTCTACGTGGTGCAGACCGCGACGGGCTTTGTGCTGCTGGGCTTCTTTACCGATCTGTTCGCCCCGTTTGTAGCACCTCTGGCGGATGCGGACCTGATGCTCCCTGCCATGTGGGGCGGCATTATTACAGGCATCGGTTACGGCATGGTGCTGCGCGCCGGCGCCAACACCGGCGGCTCGGACACGATTGGCCAAATCATCTCGCGTAATACCTCGCTGCCCGTGGGCTCGACCGTCATGGCGATCGATGTTGCCGTATGCGCGCTGTCGGCTCCGGTCTTTTCAGTCGAAAATGCACTATATGCAGGCCTTTCGATGGTCATTAGCGGCTACGTGATCGATGCCGTGGTCGATGGTGGCAACAAACGCCGTATGGTACTCATCATCTCGGACAAGTTCCCTGATATCGCTGCCGATATCATGTATGGCCTGGGTCGTGGTTGTACCAAGTTTAAGGCGACTGGCATGTATTCGGGTGCCGAGAAGCCGGTGATCATGGTCATCGTGAGCCGTCGAGAGCTCAATACCCTCAAGACGATCGTGCGCGAGCGCGATCCTCACGCCATCGTGACGGTCGCCGACGTTACGGAAGCTTTCGGCGAGGGATTCAAGGACATTAGCGCGTAGGGCCGACCGCGTCCCATCCAAAAGACGTTCACATTGATAAACCGTTTCATCAGCGGTTCTGCCTGCTCAATTGCTCAAATAATGATAAAAAGTCTGGTAAAGCCATCAGTTTCCAGCATAATGAAGGACGTACGTGCATCGCGGCTGGGTTGGGATTACCTTTCCATGTCGTGCGCATCTTGTCTAAAGAGGATGAAAGGAAGGCACAATGAGCGACGAAGAGCTCAAAAAGGTTGCCAACGAGGTAAGGAAGGGCATCGTCACCGGCGTGCACGCTGCCAAGTCCGGCCATCCGGGCGGTTCGCTCGGCGCTGCCGACATCATGACCTATCTGTACTTTGAGGAAATGAACGTCGACCCGTCCGATCCCCGCAAGGCCGATCGCGACCGTTTTGTGCTCTCCAAGGGCCATTGCGCTCCGGGCCTGTACGCCGTGCTCGCCGAGCGCGGGTTCTTCCCCAAAGAGGACCTCAAGACGCTGCGCCATATCGGCAGCCACCTGCAGGGCCATCCCAACATGAACGACACTCCGGGCGTTGACATGTCCACCGGTTCGCTCGGCCAGGGCATCTCCGCCGCCGTGGGCATGGCCGTTGCCGCCAAGCACTGGGGCGATACTTATCGCACGTACGCCCTGCTGGGCGATGGCGAGAGCGAGGAGGGCCAGGTTTGGGAGGCCGCCATGTTTGCCGGCAACCAGCAGCTCGACAACCTCTGTGTGATCGTCGACCACAACGGCCTGCAGATCGACGGTCCCGTCGAGGAGGTCAACGACCCCATGCCGCTCGCCGACAAGTTCCGCGCCTTTAAGTTCCACGTGGTGGAGCTTGCCGACGGCAACGATTTCGATCAGATCCGCGCCGCCTTTGCCGAGGCTCGCGCTACCAAGGGCCAGCCGACCGCCATTATCGCCGAGACCCTGAAGGGCAAGGGCGTGTCCTTTATGGAGAACCAGGTTGGTTGGCACGGCAAGGCCCCCAACGATGAACAGTTTGAGCAGGCCATGGCAGAGCTCACGGCCGCCGGAGAGGAGCTCTAGGATGGCAGACGTCAAGAAAATCGCCACGCGTGTAAGCTACGGCGAGGCCCTCGTCGAGCTCGCCAACGAGCACGATGACTTTGTGGTCCTCGACGCCGACCTGGCCGCCGCCACGCAGACCGGTAAGTTTAAGGCCGCTTGCCCCGACCGCTTCTTCGACGTGGGTATCGCCGAGAGCAACCTGATGGGCGTCGCCGCCGGTATCGCGACCACTGGTCGTGTTGCCTTCGCGAGTACCTTTGCCATGTTCGCTGCCGGTCGCGCCTTTGAGCAGGTCCGCAACTCCATCGGCTACCCGCACCTCAACGTTAAGATCGGTGCCACGCACGCCGGCATCTCGGTGGGCGAGGACGGCGCCACGCACCAGTGCTGCGAGGATATCGCCCTCATGCGCGTCATCCCCGGCATGACCGTAATTGTTCCCGCCGACGACGTGGAGGCCCGCGCCGTGACGCGCGCCGCCTACGAGTGCGACGGTCCGGTGTACATGCGCTTCGCCCGTTTGGCCTCGCCGGTTATCAACGACCCCGAGACCTACAAGTTCGAGTTGGGTAAGGGCATTGTCATGCGCGAGGGCGCCGATGTGACCATCATCGCCTGCGGCCTGATGGTCGGCGAGGCTCTCGAGGCCGCCGAGCAGCTCGCTGCCGAGGGCATCGACGCCGAGGTCATCAACATGCACACCATCAAGCCCATCGATGCCGACCTGATCGTCAAGAGCGCCACCAAGACCGGCCACGTCGTGACCGTCGAGGAGCACTCTGTGATCGGTGGCCTGGGCAGCGCCGTTGCCGACGTCCTGTGCGAGCAGTGCCCGACGCCGCTCAAGAAGATCGGCGTCAACGATACCTTTGGCGAGTCCGGCCCGGGCGCCGAGCTCCTGCACAAGTACGGCCTGGACGCCGCCAACATCGTGGCGACCACCAAGGAGTTCTTGGCCTAGGGCAATCATCGCTCAAATCGGCCACAAGCCAATAGCAAATAAATGCAGACAGGGACGCCTTCAAAAAGAGGACGCCCCTGTTTTTATATTTCGGCAAAATCAGTGCCGCATCAAGCAAATCTTCCTCGGGGAAGAGGGCCCAGTACAGCAAAGTGCAATTCAGACCCTTCCAACTTTGTATATGCAGCACCCTAAGATAAACGCGGCGGCCCCTTAGTAGCCGCAGGCCGCGCACAGGGTTACCTCCCAAATCTTTCCGCAGGACGGAGGCGCCCCCGCAGCGCGAAGCGCGCAGCGGGGGCGCCGACATGTCCGAGGACGATTTGGGAGGTAACCCTGTGCGCGGCCGGTGAGATCAAATCCCCGCCATGCTTCTTATGTGCAGCAAAGCTAATGCTGCTAAAATACTAAGCGCTCATGTAGTTTAAACGCACGACGATAAGGAGCACCAGTGGGTAACCACTTCCGTACCTCCGGTGCGGGCGATGATGCCCCCAAGACGCAGACAGGCGTCCAGGGCAGTCGTTTCGCCACTCCGGATTCAGAGGGCCAGCCTGTTGCTCAGGCCCCCGCTCAGCCGGCAGATCAGGCACAGCCGGCATCCGATCCCTTTGCCTACAATCCCACCAGCGATGTCGCGCTTTCCGGCACGGCGGGTTTTGAGCCCGTTCAGGCCGTGACCGCTCGCGTGGAGCAGCCTCAGGCTGGCGCCGCCACGCCGCAGCCTACCATGGCCGGCATTCCCGACCCCATGGCCCCTGCGACGCCGGTTCCTCAGCCTGCGCAGTCCGGTCTCTTTCCCGCTATTCCCGATCCCACGCAGCCTGCTGCCCCGGTGGTCGAGAGCGATCAGGCCGCCGAGGTCGCAAGCCTCGATAACGCGCTCAACAACCCCGATTTTACGTCGGTGTTTGCGCCCATCGATCCGCAAGCCAGCCGCAAGAAGATGGCCAAGCAGGCCGGTGTCGAGCCCGTCATCCTTATGGAGCATGTCACCAAGATCTATCCGGCACAGCCCAACAAGCCTGCACTCGACGACATCAACATCGAGATCTATCCGGGCGAGTTCGTCTTCCTGGTCGGTCATTCCGGCTCGGGTAAGACCACGCTGCTGTCGACGCTCAACCGCGACGTCAAGCCGACGAGCGGCCGCATCTTGGTTGCCGGTCAGGACCTCATGAAGATCAAGAACCGCAAGGTTCCGTTCCTGCGGCGCCAGATTGGCGCCGTGTTCCAGGACTTTAAGCTTCTGCCGCAAAAGACCGCCTACGAAAACGTGGCGTTTGCCCTGCAGTGCATCGGCAAGCCCAAGGGCGTCATTCGCAGCCAGGTGCCGGAGGTGCTACGTCTGGTCGGTCTGGCCGATCAGATGGACTCGCTGCCCGACCAGCTTTCCGGTGGCGAGCAGCAGCGCGTCGCCGTCGCCCGCGCTATGGTCAACCGTCCGCCGCTGCTGATCTGCGACGAGCCCACGGGTAACCTCGACCCGGCGATCTCGCTGGGCATCATGAAGCTGCTCGAGCGTATTAACCGCACCGGCACCACCGTAATCGTCGCCACGCACGACCGCGAGATGGTCGATAGCATGCACCGTCGCGTGATCGCCCTCGAGGGCGGCCACGTTATCCGCGACCAGGAGAGGGGAGGTTACGGCAACTATGGCACCAACTAACGTGGGCTACTCCTTCAAAGAGGCAATCAGTCACTTCTTCCGTAACTGGACTACCTCGCTCGGCGCCGTCATCACGATCTTCCTTTCGCTGTTTATCATCGGCCTGTTCATCATGGGCTCCGCGATGCTGAACTCCGTGATCGGCACCGTCGAGGATCAGGTCGTCATCAACGCCTTTATTAGCGATGACGCCGACCAGGCAGATGTTCAGGCCTTTGAGGCTGAGCTCAAGACGTGGAGCAACGTCAAGTCCGTGACGTACAAGGACAAGGACGACGCGCTGGCCGAGTATACGAGCAAGATGTCGGGCAACGCCGACGCCACCATGAGCGCGCTCGATGGCCAGAACCCGCTGCCGGCTTCGTTTGCAATTGAGATGGACGATCCGTCCAAGGTCGAGAGCACGGCCCAGAAGCTCAAGAAAAACGCCGACTTCCAGAAGATCGCGGATGACGGCGACGTCAACGCGAGCGTGCTGTACGGCCAAGAGGAAGTGAGCCGCCTGTTCCAGGTGACCAACTACATCCGCATCGCCGCCGTGGTGCTCGTTGGCCTTTTGACCTTTATCGCATTCATCTTCATCAACAACACGATTCGCCTGTCCATCACGGCGCGTCGTCGTGAGATTGCGATTATGCGTCTGGTCGGCGCCAGCAACGGCTTCATTCGCGGCCCGTTTATCACCGAGGGCGTACTGCAGGCCATTTTGGGCTCGCTGCTTTCCATCGGCGTTCTGGAGCTGCTGCGCAATCTGATGATTCCGCGTTTGCAGGAGAGCATCGGCTGGATGTCGTTTGCCCTGCCGATGCAGTACTACCTGGTGACCTATGCTGCGCTGATTCTGGTCGGTGTGATTATCGGTCTCTTTGGTTCTGCCATAGCCATGCGCCGCTACCTGCGCGTGTAGGCATGCCTGGAATTCATCCCTTCCAACGGGTCGTCTCTTATGGGGCGGCCCGTTTTTTGATCTCTAGGGGACGGCAGGAAAGCGAATCATTTGGGTAGACTCTTTGGAGTTCGTCATCGATAGCAAGGAGGCGCCATGGGGCGCAATAACAAGCATAAGCGCGGTGCTCGCAATAAGCGTGGGCCGGTGCGCAGCGAACGCCGTCCGAGCCTGACCGGGCGCGTGCAGCTCCATGAGCATGGCGCCTATGTCATAACCGAGAGCGGCGACTACAAGGTTATGGGCCGCGGTAAGCGCGAGATCATGGATGGCGATACCGTTGCCGTGAGCATTAAGAACAGCCCGCACGGTGAGCGGCGCGCCGTGATCGAAGGCGTGGTTGAGCGCGCAGCCATAAGCGTGGTGGGTACGTACCAGACCGCTGGTCCGCTCGGTGTGATCGAGCCGCTCGATTCGCGCCTGAAGGCCGACTTCTTCATTCTGCCCGAGGATACCTCGGCGGATCGTCTGGGCGTCCACCCGGGTGATGCCGTTGTCGCGCGCATTTTGACCTACCCGACGCGCCTGGAATCGGGCACCGTGACGATCGAACGCCGCATTGGCGGAGATGACGCGCCCGATTTGGGCGTTCAATATGTGATGGCGCGTTACGGCTATACCGATAGCTATCCCGAGGCCGCGCTGGACGAGGCCGAGGGGCTTTCGCTCGATGTGTCCGCGGCGCTTAAGGACCCGCTCCGCCGCGATCTGCGCGACCGTTTTGTCATCACGATCGACCCGGTCGACGCGCGCGACTTTGACGATGCCATTTCGCTTGAGCGCACGCCCGAGGGTGGCTACAAGCTGGGTGTGCATATCGCTGACGTTTCTCACTATGTGGCTTGGGACGGGCATATCGATCTTGAGGCTCGCCATCGTACGACATCGGTGTATCTGGCCGATCGCGTGCTTCCCATGCTGCCCGAACGCCTGTCCTGTGACCTGTGTTCGCTTCGCCCTGACGAGGACCGTCTTGCGTTTACCGTTGACATTGAACTCGATGCGCAGGGTCGCGTGCGGCATTACGATCCGTACCCCAGCGTGATTCGCTCGCGTGTGCGTATGGACTATGACGGCGCCGAGGCGCTGCTGGTGCGTGCCGGCGCGGTGGAGTATGGGGTGCTGGAGGGTGCGGCCGAGGATGTTGCGGCTGCTGAGGCCTCGCGCGAGGAGGCGCTTGAGCGCGGTCTTGCGTGCGAGGAAACTGCTCGCGGCTATAACGTCGACCTCGGCGATTTCCTTGTCGCCGCCAACGAACTCGCCGAACTTCGCCGTCGTATTCGTCGTGCCCGCGGCTCAGTCGATTTTGACACGGCCGAGATTCGCGCTCTATTGGATGAGGACGGAGTACCCGTGCAGATTGTGGCGCGCGAGCGTTCGTGTGCCACGTCGCTTATCGAGGAAGCCATGCTGCTCGCCAACGAGTGCGTTGCAGAGTGGCTGGCAGACCGTGATATCGAGGCCTGCTATCGCGTGCATGAGGATCCGAGCCCCGATAGCCTGCACGGTGCCGCCGTTGCGCTGGCGCAGCTGGGCATCATCGACGATCGCCGTGCTGCCGGTATCGCCCTGGGGAGTCCCGATGAGCTACAGGCTGCAGTTGATGCTGCCGCCGGTACGGCCAACGCACCGCTCGTCAACACGCTGCTTCTGCGCAGCATGCAGCGCGCACTGTACAAGCCGCGCAACGAGGGCCACTTTGCGCTCGCCGCGCCGTGCTACTGTCACTTTACGAGTCCCATCCGTCGCTACCCCGATCTGGTGGTGCACCGCGTGCTCAAACTGCAGTTGGCCTATGAGCAGCTCGGCGGCAAGGACGCCCTGGTCCGTACACCGCGGCTGATCGGCAAGGGGCGCGAGTCGCTGCCGCGCATTCTGCCGCAGATCTGCCGCGCATGCAGCGATGCCGAGCGCGCGGCAGATGCCGCTAGCCATGCGACGCAAAAGATCAAGATTGCCCAGTACTATGAGGATCGCCTGGGCGAGCGCTATGCCGGAACGGTCTCATGGGTCAGCAGCATGGGCCTCTTTGTGCGCTTGGACCTGACGCAGGTCGAAGGCTTGGTTTCGATCAAGAGTCTGGGCAACGAGTGGTTCGAGTTCGACGAGGATGCGCTTACGCTGACGGGCGCCGACACGGGGACTCACTATGAACTGGGCCAGCGCGTGATTATCGAGGTTTCGCGCGTCAATACCACGCGTGGGCACTTGGACTTTAAGCTTATCCATTAGCCAAATCTCGACTCATGGCGGGAGAGCGGAGGGCGGTCTTTCGGGGCCGCCCTCCGCATTTGGATCATAGCTACCTTGCCGTCCGCTCGGCCGCCCGCTTACCTGCTATTCGAGAGGTAAAACCTACCAAAATAAACCTGTCCCTTTTTGGCAGGTTTACAAGAAAGCGGGGATGAGATGGCGACGGTGTATGGTTATGCGCGGGTGAGTTCGCGCGATCAGAATCTAAATCGGCAGCTGGATGCGCTGGGCGCCTATGGCGTGGGCTCGGCGAATATTTATGCCGACCATGCGAGCGGCAAGGACTTCGATCGCCCGCGGTATCGCGAGCTGCTGCACATCCTGGGAGACGGGGACGTGCTGGTGGTGCTTTCTATCGACCGGCTTGGCCGTAATTACTCCGAGATTCTTGAGGAATGGCGACGCATTACCAAGGAGCTCGGGGTTGCCATTGTGGTGTTGGACATGCCATTGCTTGACACGCGCGCCAGGGCCAGCGGCGCGCCGGATGTGACCAATACCCTGATTGCCGATATTGTGCTACAACTGCTGAGCTACGTGGCGCAGGTGGAGCGCGAGAATATTCATCGGCGCCAGGCGGAGGGGATTGCAGCGGCGCGGGCGCGAGGGGTCCGTTTCGGTCGACCTCGCAAGCCGTGCCCTCCTCAGTTTGAGCTGGTACGCGATAGCTATGAGGCAGGCGATATTACCCGCAGCCAGGCAGCAAAGTGCCTGGGCGTGTGCGTGGGGACGTTCGATCGCTGGATGCGCGAGGCGGGGTAGGGGTTTGCGTCGCTTTGGCGCTTCCTGTTGCGATTCAAATTTTGATACGGTGACGATGTCATTTGGGGCTACAGTCGCTGATATTCAAAAAAGGAGGTAGGCCCTTGGCGCGCGTAAAACAAATAATCGGATGGACCGCGATCGTTCTGTTTACTGCAACGCTGGCGGGCATCTGGGTGCTGACGGAGCAAAATGCGGTGGAGACGTCGTTGCTGAGCGAGTCCACCGCGCGTGTGGTGGAGGGTCAAGCTACGGGCGTACAGGCTGCCGATGTCGCGGGTGAAGCTCAGACCGAGAATGGGATGACCGGGGGCACCGATTCGGCTGCTTCGAATGTCCGGTCTGGCCGACTTGCTTCCATTCGCATGTGGGTGGGCACGAACGTCCGTCGCGTTGCCCATACCGTAGAGTTTTTCTTCGTCGGATTGTTCGCCTCGGTGGTCGTGGTTTGCTTTTCCAGGCGTCCGTGGAGCGTATGCTCCCGTTGCGTGCCCGTGTTGCTCTTTTGCGCCGTCTGCTCCGTTGGCGATCAGGTACATAAGATCTTTGTTCCCGGCAGGCATTTCGACGTTATCGATTTAGGATTCGATGCTGCGGGCTATGTTACCGCGATGCTGTTGGTATTGCTGGCAGCGGTGTTGGTGCGCCATGCGACTCGGCCGATCGGCGCCCATGCGAGGCGCTAGCCGGTAACAAGCCCGTTTTTGATAATGCGACCTTGTTGAATTATTTTGTGTCGCGCGTATTTCCGAGCGGTCGGATTTGAGGGGCGAGCGGTAGAACGCTCGCCCTTTGTGCGCCACGATGCGGCACAATGTACCGCAAAAGCTGTTTGTATCCGGTACGAATCGTTCGTTGGTCTTTAATTCTTCTCAACGGAGGTGTTTGAGATGGCAAACGGATTGCTTTTG
Source organism: uncultured Collinsella sp. (assembly GCA_902490445.1). Classification (GTDB taxonomy): domain Bacteria; phylum Actinomycetota; class Coriobacteriia; order Coriobacteriales; family Coriobacteriaceae; genus Collinsella. The sequence goes on along the minus strand of CABUDZ010000003.1, from coordinate 38,763 downwards.
CGGCTTCGCGAGCGTGAGCTCAGCGCGAGCCCGGCGGAACGCAATGTCATCGCATATGTAAGCGCTCATCCGCACGAGGTGGTCGGGCTGTCCGTCCGCGGTCTTGCCGATGTCACGTTCTCCTCGCCCTCGAGCATTTTGCGCTTTTGCAAGCGTTTGGGTTTTGCGGGCTACAAGGAGTTCCAGCGCGAACTGATTGCCGAGCTGGCGCTCTTAGGTGACAAGAAAGACGTAGCCCTCGAGGACATCTCCATGGATGACAGCGTCGAACGTATCGTGGGGAAGGTGATGAAAAGCAACGTGCGCACGATCGAGGCGACGGCACGAACGCTCGATTACACCGTCTTGGAGCGATGCGCGGCCCGTCTTAAGCGAGCACGCGCGGTCAATCTGTTCGGTATTGGTGCCTCCCGTTTGGTCGCGCACGATCTGGCGCAAAAGCTCATGCGTGTCGACAAGGAGTGCCATCTGTACGACGACTGGCATGATCAGCTCTTGTGTGCCAAGAACATGCATGAGGGCGATATGGCAATCGCCTTTAGCTACTCGGGCTTGACGCAAGAGGTGCTGGACTGCACCGCCGAGGCTCAACGTCACAACTGTCCCGTTGTGGCCGTTACCAAAGTAGATGGATCATCCAAGCTTGCCACCGTGGCCGATGCCGTGCTCGGCGTCGCTGCGAGTGAACCCTTGGTCCGCAGCGGTGCCATGGCTTCGCGTATGGCCCAGCTTATGGTTGTCGATGCCCTGTACGCTGCTTACGTTGCGAGCGATTACGAACGGGTGACGCATGTCATTAAGCAAAACTACATCGAGAAACAGGAAAGATGAGGTGAATGAAATGCTCGATTTAACAAAATTCACGACCGAACAGCGTAATCAAAGTTCAATGGACCTCGATACGATGACATCGCTGCAAATCGTCACGACGATGAATGATGAGGATCTTCGTGCCGTCCAGTCGGTCACGAAGGTGTTGCCCCAGGTTGCCACAGCAATCGACTGGGCTGCTGAGGCACTCGAGCGCGGCGGGCGCGTCTTTTACATGGGTGCAGGCACCAGCGGTCGTCTGGGTGTACTCGACGCTTCGGAGTGTCCGCCCACGTTTGGCGTGTCACCCGATCTGATTGTCGGGCTCATTGCCGGAGGCGAGATGGCGTTTATCAAGGCTGTCGAAGGTGCCGAAGACAGCGAGGAGCTTGGCGCGAGCGACCTGCGGGAGCGTGGACTCTCGGACAAGGATCTTGTCGTTGGCCTGGCGGCAAGCGGCCGTACTCCCTATGTGGTGGGCGGCCTTGTGTACGCCAAGGCAACTGGGTGCAAGACCATTGCAATTGCCTGCAACCAAGGGTCGAAGATCGGGAAGAGCGCAGATCTTGCCATTGAACCCGTGCCCGGTCCCGAGGTACTGACCGGCTCAACGAGGCTCAAGGCGGGAACGGTTCAAAAGCTCATTCTCAACATGATTTCGACCGGTGCCATGGTCAAGATCGGCAAGGTATACCAAAACCTGATGGTCGATGTGCAGCAGACGAACGAGAAGTTGGTGGTGCGCGGCCAGAACATCGTGATGGAGGCGACCGGCTGCACGCGCGAGTGCGCTATTCAGGCGCTTGCAGATGCCGGCGGCCACGTAAAAACCGCTATTGTCTCGGTACTGCTGGACTGCGATGCCGAGCAGGCTGCGGTAGCTCTTGAGCGAGCGCGAGGCCATGTCCGTGCTGCGGTGAGTGGCCATGAGAAGAGCGATGCCGATGCCCAATAGGTGCGCGGCGTGAGCTGATATGACATCCAGACGAGATACCCAATACAAGGAGGAGTTATGACGAACAAAGAGCTGGCTCAAAAGCTGCTGGACCTTTTGGGCGGTAAAGACAACGTGCTGGCAAACGCGGCGTGCATGACGCGCCTGCGCGTGACCGTCAAAGACACGGGCAGCGTCGACACGGAGGGTATTGAGGCACTCGACGGCGTGATGGGCTTGGTCGAGGACGACACGATGCAGATCGTGCTGGGGCCGGGCAAGGTGAATAAGGTGCTCGAGGAGTTCTCCAAGCTCACCGGCCTTGCGAAAGGCGTTGCCGACGAGAGCGTGGTTGACGCTGCGGCCACAAACAAGGCCGCGCAGAAGGCAAAGTACGAGTCCAAGCCGGTTCAGGCCTTCCTCAAGAAGATTTCCAATGTCTTCGTCGCCCTGCTTCCCGGCATCATTGCGGCTGGCCTCATCAACGGTATCTGCAACGTCATTAACGTCTCGACGGCAGGCGCGCTTGCAGGCGAGTGGTGGTACCAGGGCATTCGTTCCATGGGCTGGGCCCTGTTTGCCTATCTACCCATCTTGGTGGGCTATAACGCGGCACGTGAGTTTGGCGGCTCCGCTGCGCTGGGCGGCATCGCCGGCATGATGTGTATCGCCAACAGTGCCATGCCCCTGCTTGCGCCTGGCGCGGCTGATCCTGCCACTGCCATTCTGCTGCCGCTCACCAATGCGCAGTACAACCCCGCAGCGGGCGGCATGATCGCGGCTCTTATCGCTGGCGCATTTTTTGCCTGGATGGAGCGTCAGATTCGCAAGGTTATGCCCAACGCACTCGACACGTTTTTGTCCCCGCTGCTGGTACTCATCATCGGCGCCTTTGCTCTGATGCTCGTCATCCAGCCGGTTGGCGCATGGCTGACGACTGCCATCTTTAGCGTTTTGACCTTTATCTTCGAGAAGCTGGGCGTCCTGGGCGGCTATATCCTGTCGGCAGGCTTCTTGCCGCTGGTTTCCGTCGGCCTGCATCAGGCGCTCACGCCGATCCACGCTATGCTCAACGATCCCGACGGCGCTACCAAGGGTATCAATTACCTGCTTCCCATCCTTATGATGGCTGGCGGCGGCCAGGTCGGTGCCGGTTTGGCGCTGTACTTTAAGACCAAGAACGCCAAGCTCAAGAAGTACGTCGCAGAGTCCATTCCCGTTGGAATCCTGGGTGTGGGCGAGCCTCTGATGTATGCCGTTACGCTGCCGCTCGTTCGTCCGTTTGTGACGGCCTGCCTGGGTGCCGGATTTGGCGGCGCGCTCGCGGCGCTGCTTCACATCGGCACGGTTTCTCAGGGCGTTTCCGGTTTGTTTGGCCTGCTGATCGTCGTTCCTGGCCAGCAGCTCGGCTACGTTGCCGCTATGCTGCTTGCCTATGCCGCCGGCTTTGTCCTGACGTGGTTCTTTGGCGTCGACGAGCAGAAGATCAATGAGTTCTTTGGCGAGTAGTTTGATATCGCGAGCCGTGTTGCTCGGGGTTCGCGGCGCGCGGCAGATTTCTTGATGCTATGGTTGTGCCGGCGGGGCTAACTGCTCCGCCGGCCTTTTTTAAAGGAGCGTTGTAGCGTGAAAACGGGTATTTCGATTTATCTTTCCAGCCCTTTGCAGGATATTGAGCGGACGATTGAGCGTGGTGCCGCGGCGGGTGCGCGCTACGCGTTCACCTCACTGCATATTCCCGAGGATGGGGGAGCGGCGTATGCCGATAAGGTCCGTCATGTGCTGTCGCTGCTCTCCGCCCGCGGCATTGCGCTCATTGCCGATGTGGGGCCTCGCACGTGCGATTTGCTCGGGCTTGAGCGCATCGAGGACCTGCGCGATCTGGGGTTGGAATACCTTCGTTTGGACTATGGCTTTAGCGCCCAGCGGGTCGCGGAGCTGTCCGGTGTATTTCGCATAGTGGTCAATGCATCGACGGTGAGTTCTGATGAAATCGCATCGTGGCGTGAGGCCGGTGCCGATGTGACTCGTTTTGCCGCCTGCCACAATTTTTACCCCAAGCCTTATACCGGTTTAGCTCTGGAGGACATTGCTCGGGTGAATCTTCGTCTTGCGGCGCTTGGATTCGAAATCATGGCTTTTGTGCCGGGCGATGCCAACGTTCGCGGGCCGGTATTCGAGGGACTGCCGACGGTCGAGACGCAGCGCGGTCGCGCGTCAAAGGTTGCCCTCAATATGCTTGAGCTTGCACATGGCGCCGATTGCGACATTGTGTTGGTCGGCGACCCCGATCTTTCCGATGCGGGCTGGGCGCAGTTTGCTCAAGTTTCCGCCGGATACGTGGACCTGCAATGCGAGCTTGAGCCCGGTTATGCCTATGTGCGCGGGCAGATTCATCACGACCGGCCCGACTCGAGTGTCCTCATCTTTAGGTCTCAGGAGTCACGTACGACGCATAAGCCGGATTCCGTGCCGACGGATGCCGGAGCCGGCCTGCCGCGAAAGGCGGGGTCGATCGCTGTGAGCAATAGCGGATATGGGCGCTACGAAGGCGAGCTTGAGATTGCGCGGGTCGATCTTCCCGGTGACGGGCGCATGAACGTTGCGGGCCATATCACGCCCGAGGCAATGGAGCTGCTGCCGTTCATCAAACGCGGATTCGGGGTACGGTTCGTTTAGCGTGTGACCCGTGGGCTACAATTGGCCCATCATACGAAGGCGCCTCGTGTGGCGTGTGCCTGCGTTGGCCGATCTATATTCGGAGGATTCCCATGACCGTACTGTTTGTTGAATATCCCAAGTGCTCGACCTGTAAGAAGGCCAAGGCATGGCTGGACGAACACGGGGTAGAGTATATCGACCGCGATATCGTTTTGGACAATCCCACGGCTGATGAGCTTGCGACCTGGATTGCTCGTTCGGGACTGCCGGTGCGGCGCTTCTTTAATTCGTCGGGCATGAAATATCGAGAGCTGGGCCTGAAGGCGCGTCTAGATGCGGGCATGACGGATCGGGAGTGCTACGAGCTGCTGGCGACCGACGGCATGCTGGTTAAGCGCCCACTGCTGGTGGGCGACGACTTTGCGATTCCCGGCTTTAGGGAATCGGCTTGGGCCGAGGCGTTGCTGTAGCGGCTGCGGAAAGCGCGACCCGTTTTGAGTGCTCAGGGTGGGACGTGTTTTCCATCGGCGGGCTCGCTCGGCTCAATCCTCTAGCTGTGCCCATTCGTGCGGATTGTAGACCTTTACGTGCTTGTTGGGCTTGCCGCTCCAGTACTCCTCGTCCATAAAGGGCAGATATGCCTGAACACCGGGGCAGATAAAGGGAATCCGCTGCTGTTGCAGTCGCTCGCGCTGTCGCTGCTCCAGGTGCGCCTCGGATATGACAGTCGGCATACCGGACAGCTCGACGAGGCTTGCCTGGATTCGCTTAAGGTCGGGGAGTCCCGCGTGCCATGACATCCGCATGATCAAAAAGGATGCACGGCGGTATTTTGCCTGCATCACCGTGATGGCGGGGCGCAGAGTGGGATGGATTTTGTCCCGTTCGGGCCAAAGGTCAGCAGTGATCTCGAGGCCCAGGGTCTCCCATAGGTAATCAAGCTCTTCGTCCATGGCGCCTCGATATCCGTGCAATGATGACGGTTCGATTGTGCCATCAGCCGTGAGTGCTGCATTGTTGTAATCTACCAGCGGTAGATGCGGGATGTTTTACGGGCTTTGGCGCCGTACGTGTCGCTGGCGCTTCACAGGTCCTTCACGTGTTGGCCGTATTTGACTGAATTTCAAAAAAGTCAAAATTGGGGCTTGCGTCACGGCCGGACTTCCCGTATATTTCTTTCTTGCGCAAAGGCACAGCCGAGCGCAGCGATGCAGTCATTGGGATGTCGTCTAATGGCAGGACAGCGGATTCTGGTTCCGTCAATGGGGGTTCGACTCCCTCCATCCCAGCCATTGCATTTGCTACATATGGCCCGTTCGTCTAGCGGTTTAGGACGCCGCCCTCTCAAGGCGGAGATCACCAGTTCGAATCTGGTACGGGCTACCAAAATTGAACGCCCGGGCCTCGTAAGAGACCCGGGTTTTGTGTATTGACCGATATTTAAGGCGCGCGTTGAGTCTGCCGCCCGGACCGAGGAGTTGTCATGGACCTGCCTATCAGCTTGGAAGACATCACGTATGCCGAGAACTATCTGGCGCAGGGCGACCTGGCTACGGCGACGCCGCTGCTTGAGCGTCTGGTGGAGCTCGCCGAGGAGTATATCGACGCTGAGTGCAAGACGGAGGAGAAGCGCCAGTACTTTAGCTTCGACAGCAAGTTTGAGCGCCTGGCCTATCGCCGTGTGGAGAAGGATCCGCGCGAGCTGGTGCAGGTCGAGGTTCCCTTTGACCGCCTGTACTCCGACATGGCGTTTGCCTACATTCGCCAGCAGGATTATGTGAGTGCTCGGAATGCCCTGATGCAGGCCGTGCGTTGGGATCCCATGAACTGCAACTATCGCTTGGACTTGGCCGAGCTGTTCCGCGCGCTCGAGGACAAGCAGGAGTGGGCATCGCTCTCGTTCTCGGTGCTGGAGCGCGCGAGCGACGGTAAGTGCGCCGCACGCGCCTACACCAACTTGGGTCAGTACTTCTTGGAGCCCGAGACCGAGAACATTTCGGCTGCCGTGGGCTGCGCGCGTCTGGCGCTGCGCCTGGCGCCCAACGATGCGCATACGACGCGCCTGCTCAACAAGATCCATACCACCTATCCGGATGCCGCGGACGAGAGTGACGACCATGTGATGGGTGAGCTCGCCCTGCAGGGCGTGCCGACCTCGCCTTCGGCCGAGATTGCCATCTGCCTGATCATGTGTGCGACCGATGCTGCAAGCGACGGCGACAAGCAGGAGGCTACGCGCCTGACGGTGTGTGCTCGCGATTTGGTGGGCGAGGAGGCCTGCGCGGCGATTATCAAACTGGTGCGCGAGAGCGATGCCGAGCTTAATGCCGAGCGCAGGGCAAAGCGCGAGGCTGCGGGCTCAAACGCCGATGGCGCCAAGGAGGCCGGCGATGCCCAGTAAGCGCGAGCGCAAGCTCATTTCCAAGAATCGCTCGGCACATCACGAGTACTTTATCGATGAGACGTTTGAGTGCGGTATTGAGCTGAGCGGTACCGAGGTCAAGTCGATTCGCGAGCGCGCGTGCCAGATTACCGATACCTTCGCACTGATTCGTGGTGGGGAGTGCTGGCTCGTCGGCCTGCATATCCACCCTTATAGCCATGGTGGCGTGTGGAATCGCGATCCCGACCGTCGGCGCCGTCTGCTGCTGCACCGCAAGGAGATCGACTTTCTTGACGGCAAACTTCGCAACCGCGGCTATGCGCTGGTGCCGCTGGAGCTCTACTTTAATACCGACGGCCGCGTAAAGCTGCTGCTGGGCCTAGGCCGCGGCAAGAAGCTTTACGACAAGCGCGAGGATATGGCCAAGCGCGATGTCCAGCGCGAGATCGACCGCGCCCTCAAGGAACGCAACCGCTGACCGTCCTTCATAAGTTGCGGTGGAATACGGACTGTTTTGCCTGTTTGAGGGGCTATTCAGTCCTTATTTCACCGCAACTGCGGGCGTCTCATCTTGCTTATACTGTTTTGACACATATGTCTCAAAGGTGGTGTCCGTTGTGGGCGCCGCCTTTTTTGTGGGTACATACATCCATGAGGTTCCAACCCGGGTTAGGGGAGTGATTGTTATGGACAAAACTGCGTTCTTTACCATGCCGAGCGGTCTGTACGTGGTGAGCGCCGCGGCAGACGGGCTGCGCGCCGGCTGCGTCATCAACACTGCGGTGCAGGTGACGTCCATGCCGCCGCGCATTTCGGTTGCCGTGAACAAGGACAACGTCACCTCGGGCGTCATCGCTTCGGCCAAAGCGTTCGCGCTGACCGTGATCGATCAGACCGCCGATATGCTCTACATCGGTAACTTTGGGTTCCGCACTAGCAGCGATTATGACAAGTTTGCCAAATACGAGACCCGCGAGACGGCTCTGGGCATGCCCTATGTGCCCGAGCACGCGGCGGCCCTGTTTAGCTGCCATTTGATCGACACTGTGGATGTTGGCACGCATCTACTGTTTATCGGCGAGGTCGAGGATGCCGAGCGCTTGAGTGACGAGACGCCGCTCACCTACGATTACTACCATAAGGTCCTGAAGGGCAAGACGCCTCCGAAGGCGTCCTCGTATCAAGGCTAGAAATGTTTTAAAAATACTTGCATTATATTATTGAGAATCTATACTGATAAATGAAGTACATCACCAGTCGCGTTTGAGAGGAGAACATCATGGCTGAGGAGAAGAAGACGAATAAGTTCGTGTGCGTCGTTTGCGGTTACGAGGTTGAGGTCGATACGCCCGAGCTGCCCGAGGATTATGTGTGCCCGGTGTGCGGCGTCGGTCCCGATCAGTTTGAGCTCGTCGAGGAGTAGCTCGTCGGCACGCGGCTCACGGCAACACATAGCTCTGTCCAAGGGCCCCGGTCGAATTCTCGGCCGGGGCCCTTTTCCTCCGCCCCTAAGGGATCACGGTTGCTGTTGGCCGATCCTGTCTGTTGTGAGTCCGGCCGACTTTTTGTCTCAATCTGTAACATCTAACGGTGGAAATTGGGTCCACTTGTTACAGATTGAGACAAACGGAGCTGTCCCTCGGAATGATCTCGATCTGTAACATCTAACGGCTCGAAACGGGTCTTCCTGTTACAGATCGAGACGTTTGCCTGGGTAGGTGCCCCGTCCCATTACATCCCTGTCAACAACACGACATCTAGAATCGTCACGATGGCACCGATCCCTACAAGCAGCGCGTTGAGTGGGCGCGAGTTGGCGTATTTGCCCATGACGCGGGGTGAACTGGTGAGCCGTATGAGCACAAAGACCGTAATCGGCAGCTGAAGCGACAACAGTGCCTGACTCCAGATGAGACCTTCAAAAGGATTTGGGACGACCAGGCACGCCGTCACTGCGCCGACGAAACAGGCCGCCACCCCGATCGAGGAATGTCGGTCGTGTATGTCGTATTCCTCGTCGAACATGCCCGCGGTGATGGTGCCCGCCGCCATACCCGCCGTCACACTACTCGATAGTCCCGCGAACAGCAGCGCTACCGCAAAGATGGTCGAGCTCGCCGGGCCCAAGATGGGGGAGAGCGTGGCCGCTGCGACGGTAAGGTCGTCTACGACGATGCCGTGCGCAAAGAAGGTCGTTGCGGCCAGGATGACCATGGCCGAGTTGATTGCCCAGCCCACGCCCATCGAAAAGAGCGTGTCGAAGAACTCGTAGCGCAGGCGCTCCTCGATAACTTGCTCGCCTTGCCCCTCGAAGTGCATGGATTGGATGACCTCGGAGTGCAGAAAGAGGTTGTGGGGCATAACGACCGCACCCAGGACGCTCACGATAATCGCGGCAGAGCCGGTGGGCATACTGGGCGTGATCCAGCTTGCGGCGGCCTGCGGCCAGTCGACCTTGACCAGCGCAAGCTCGGCCAAAAACGAGAGTCCTACCACGCCTACGAAGGCGATGATCCATCGCTCGGCGCGCTTGTAGGAGCTCGTCATGAGCATCGCCATGGATGCCGTCGCCACGATGACGCAGCCTGCGCGCACGGGTAGCCCAAAGAGCATTTGAAGGGCAATCGCGCCGCCCAGGACTTCTGCCATGGCGGTGGCGATGGTCGCGAGATAGGCGCTGGCGAGCACGGCACGTCCCGCGGGGCGGGGCAGGAAGCGAGTCGTGGCCTCGGCAAGACAGGCGCCCGTGGCGATACCCAGGTGTGCCGCGTTGTGCTGCAGCACAATGAGCATAATCGTGGACAGCGTGACGATCCACAGCAGCGCGTAGCCAAACTGCGAGCCCGCGGCCATATTGGAGGCCCAGTTGCCCGGGTCGATAAAGCTGACGGTGACGAGCAGCCCGGGGCCGATATGCCGCGCAATGTCTAGGCCTCCGTGACCACCGGTGCGTCGGGAGCCAAAGCGTTGTTTGAGATGGTTGAGCATGGTGCGCTCCTGCGTATGGACGGCGTGACGTCGCATCTGGGGCGTGTGGCGCCACGCGTCGGTTTTGGGTTGGGGCTACTTGTGCGCTTTGCCCTGATTGGCCACGGCGTCGATCTTGGCGGCGATGGTCGCCGGATCGCCGATGTAGCGCTTGTCGAGGACGTTGAAATCGGTGTCGAAGGTGTAGACGAGTGGCACGCCGGTGGGGATGTTGACCTTGAGGATTTCCTCGGGCGTGAGGTGCTCGAACTTCATGACGAGTGAGCGCAGGGAGTTGCCGTGCGCGGCGATGAGTACGCGCTTGCCGGCGAGCATCTGGGGGCGAATCTCGTCTTCGAAATAAGGCCAGGCGCGGGCGATCGTGTCCTTGAGGCACTCGGTATAGGGCAGCTGATCGGGCGCGACATCACGGTATTGCTCCTGGGTGTGGGGATCGCGCGCGTCGTCCGGCTCGAGTGCCGGCGGGCAGACATCGAAGGAGCGGCGCCAGATGAGCACCTGCTCGTCGCCGTGCTCCGCCGCGGCATCGGCCTTGTTGAGACCCTGCAACGCGCCGTAGTGGCGCTCGTTGAGCTTCCAGGATTTGATGACGGGCAGCCACTCGCGATCCATTTGGCCGAGCACGATGTTGAGGGTGTGGATCGCGCGCTTGAGGCGCGAAGTGTAGCAGACGTCAAAGTCGAAACCGGCTTCTTTGAGTGCTCGACCGCCTGCGGCGGCTTCTTCGCGGCCCGTGTCAGTGAGCTCAACATCGGTCCAGCCGGTGAACAGGTTGAGTTTGTTCCACTCGGATTCTCCGTGACGGATAAGGACAAGTTGCATTGCCTGTCGGTCTGCTCGGTGCGCCATAGGGGCCTCCTTGATCTGGCACGGTGTGCGTGCCGTTTGCTTGACGCCGCAAAGGATACCCGTTTTAAGCTTAAAAGTTAACCAAGACTAACAAAATTGTTGTATTTGAATGGGATGGTGAAAGGGGGCTGCCGAAATGTTTCGATCTGTAACAACTAGGGATGGAAATTGGGCCTAGGTGTTACAGATTGAGATGTTTGAAGCGGTGGGCTTACAGGCCGAACTTGGGCGCCTTGTTGCCGCCCTTGAGGTCGGCGGTGTCCACTCGTAGGGCGTGCGTTACGCGATTGTTTCGAAACGGGCGGGAAACACAACGATGCCCTGATGCTCCTACTATGCCTATTCAACTGACTGTCTAAATATCTAGGGGAGGATCGCGATGCAGGCAGATTCCGCTCAACAGCAGGGCCTTTATCGCCCCGAATTCGACCACGATGCATGTGGCATCGGCGCACTTGCCGATATCAACGGTGAGCGCCATCACCAGATTCTGGACGACGCGCTGTCCATTCTGGTCAACTTGGAGCACCGCGGCGGCACGGGACTCGAGAAGAACACCGGCGACGGTGCCGGTATCCTGTTCCAGGTTCCGCATCACTTTTTTCGCAAAGAGGCTCAAAAGTGCGGCCAGATTCTGCCGGCAGAGGGCGACTATGGCGTGGCCATGCTGTTCTTTCCGCAGGACGACAAGGGCGTAGAGGATGCCCGTCGCGTGTTTGAGGAGGGCTGCGCCGAGGCCGGCGTGCCGCTGCTCTTTTGGCGCGAGGTGCCCGTCGACCCGCACGACCTGGGCGAGACGGCACGCGCCTGCATGCCCACCATTCTGCAAGCCTTTCTGGGCCGCCCCGACGATACGCCGGCGGGTGACGCCTTCGAGCGCCGCCTGTACGTGTGCCGTCGCACTATCGAGAAGAAGGCCGATGCCGAGTTTGCCCTGCGCGACAAGATCTTCTACGTCTGCTCCATGAGCTCGCGCACTATCGTGTACAAGGGCATGCTCGTCGCCACGCAGATGCGCCGCTTCTTCATCGATCTCAACGACGCCGCTGTCAAGACGGCCGTTGCGCTCGTCCACTCGCGCTACTCCACCAACACCACGCCCAGCTGGGAGCGTGCGCACCCCAACCGTTTTATCATCCACAACGGCGAGATCAACACCCTCAAGGGCAACGTCAACTGGATTCGCGCCCGCGAACCCAACCTGTACAGCCCCGTGCTGCAGCACGATCTTGAGCGCGTGATGCCCATCATCAACCGCGAGGGTTCCGACTCCGCGATTCTGGACAACGTGCTCGAATTCTTGGTCATGAACGGTCGCCCGCTCACGCGTGCCGCGTCCATGTTGCTGCCCGAGCCGTGGGACCACAACGATAGCCTGAGTGAGGAGCGCCGCGCCTACGACGCTTACCAGTCCATGCTCATGGAGCCCTGGGACGGCCCGGCGGCCATCGCCTTTACCGACGGTCGCACGCTGGGCGCCGCCCTCGACCGCAACGGCCTGCGCCCCGCCCGCTACTACGTGACGCGCGATGGCCGCTTTATGCTGGCAAGCGAGGTGGGCACCATCGAGGTGAGCCCCGAGAACATCCTGACGAGCGGCTGCCTGGGACCGGGCCAGATGCTCGAGGTCGATTTTGCCCGCGGCCGCGTGATCTACAACGACGAGCTGCGCGCCCGCTATGCCAAGGAGAAGCCCTACCGCGACTGGATTGCCGAGGAGACACTGACCGTCGACGCGCTCGATGAGCCCGCCGCGCCCGCGCCCGCCGAGGATGCCGAGGTGCCCGCCGCCGTGCGCATGGCCAAGCTCGGCTATCACTGGGATGATGTTGACGAGGTCGTGCGCCCCATGGCCCAGCAGGGCAAGGCCCCGCTCGCCTCGATGGGTATCGATGCGCCGTTGGCCTGCCTGTCCAAGAAGACGCGCTCCTTCTACGACTATTTCTATCAGCTGTTCGCCCAGGTCACGAATCCTCCGATCGATGCCCTGCGCGAGCATATGGTAACTTCGACCACGCTCTACCTGGGCAACCACGGCAACCTGCTTGAGGATTCCCGTACGGCCTGTCAGCTGGTGCGCTTGGAGCGCCCGTTGCTCAACGAGGAAGAGTTCGAACATATCTGTGCCATCGACCGCGTGGGCTTTAAGACCCGCCGGTTCCGTGCCGTGTACCGCCGCGACGCGGGTGAGGGCGCGCTGCAGGCTGCGCTCAAGCAGCTTGCCGAAGACGTCGAGGCTGCGGTTCGCGATGGCGTGAACATCGTGGTGCTGAGCGACCGTGCCGCTGCGGGCGAGGTGCCCGTGCCGTCGCTGCTCGCCGTGGGCTGCGTGCACAACCACCTGATCCGTGCTGGCGTGCGCACCTTTGCCGATATCGTGGTGGAGTGCGGTGACGCCGTGTCTCCGCACGACTTTGCGGCACTGGTGGGCTACTCCGCGAGCGGCATCTATCCGTACAACGCACATGTCTGCATCCGCGATCTGGCGACACACGGCGACCTGGACGTGACGGCCGAGCAGGGCATCGCCAACTACAACAAGGCTGCGACCGCCGGCATCGTCTCCATCATGTCCAAGATGGGCATCTCCACGGTGCAGAGCTACCATTCGGCGCAGATCTTTGAGGCTGTGGGCTTTACGCCGGAGTTCGTCAACGCGTACTTCGTCGGCACGGTGAGCCGTGTGGGCGGTATGGGTGTCGAGGACGTTGAGCGCGAGCAAAACGAGCGCTACGACGCCGCGCTCGCTATCCTTAAGAGCCCGGCTCCCGATCAGCTGCCCACGCTGGGTCTGACCAAGTGGCGCCCGCTCGGTGGCGAGGATCACCTGATCGACCCTCAGACTGTCTACCTGCTGCAGACCGCCTGCCGTGAGGACAGCTACGACACCTTTAAGGAGTACAGCGCCCGCCTGCACCGCACCGGCCGTGCCGTGCGTCTGCGCGACTTGCTCGACTTTGATGCCAGCGGCCGCACGCCGGTTTCGCTCGACGAGGTCGAGCCCGCGCTCAACATCGTCCGCCGCTTTAACACCGGCGCCATGTCGTACGGCTCCATCAGCAAGGAAGCACACGAGTGCATGGCCATCGCCATGAACCGCCTGCACGGCCGTTCCAACTCGGGCGAGGGCGGTGAGGATCCGCGTCGCGAGACCCCGCTGGCTAACGGTGATTCCAAGAACTCCGCGATCAAGCAGGTGGCAAGTGCGCGCTTTGGCGTGACGAGCCGCTACCTGTGCAGCGCCTTCGAGATTCAGATCAAGATGGCCCAGGGCGCCAAGCCCGGCGAGGGTGGCCACCTGCCCGGCAAGAAGGTCTACCCCTGGATTGCCGAGGTCCGTCAGTCCACGCCCGGCATCGGCCTGATCTCGCCTCCGCCGCACCACGACATCTACTCCATCGAGGACCTGGCAGAGCTGATCTTTGACCTTAAGAATGCCAACCCCGGCGCGCGCGTGTCGGTCAAGCTGGTCAGCGAGGCCGGCGTCGGCACCATCGCAACCGGTGTGGCCAAGGGCGCTGCCGACAAGATCTTGATCAGCGGCCACAATGGCGGCTCGGGTGCCGCGGCGCGCGATTCGATCTGGCACGCCGGTCTGCCGCTGGAGCTTGGCCTTGCCGAGGCTCAACAGACGCTGCTGCAAAACGGCCTGCGCTCGCGCGTGGTGCTCGAGGCCGACGGCAAGCTCATGGACGGTACCGATGTCGCCGTTGCCTGCCTGCTGGGCGCCGAGGAGTTTGGCTTTGCGACCATGCCGCTCATCTCGATGGGCTGCCTCATGCAGCGCGACTGCCAGCAGGATACCTGCCCCGCCGGCATCGCCACGCAAAACTGCCGCTTGCGTCGCGGCTTCCGCGGCAAGCCCGAGCACGTCGAGCACTTTATGCTCTTTGTTGCCGAGCAACTGCGCGAGGTCATGGCGAGCCTGGGCTTCCGCACCGTCGACGAGATGGTCGGCCATCCCGAGTGCTTGCGCCAGATCGAGGTCCCGGGCAACCGCAAGGCTAACCTGCTCGATCTGACGCCCGTGCTGGCAAGCGCGACCTGCGAGTTCGGTGCCCACATCCCGGGTGCCGACGGCCGTCACTTCCTGCCCCAGATGGCCGCGGACAGCGAGCTCGACAAGACGCTCGATTCCACGCTGTTTGTGCCCTACACGGCCGACGCCCGCGCGCACCTGCGCCCGATTCGCTTCCGCGCCGATATCGCCAACGTCAACCGTTGCGTGGGCACCATCCTGGGCAACGCGGTGACCAAGGCGCATCCCGAGGGCTTGCCCGCCGGCTCCATCACCATCGATTGCGATGGTTCGGCTGGTCAGAGCTTTGGTGCCTTCCTGCCGCGTGGCATTACGCTCAACGTGTGCGGCGACGCCAACGATTACTTTGGCAAGGGCCTTTCGGGCGGCGAGGTGTCGGTGCGCCCCAACCCGCATGCGACCTACAAGTTCGACGAGAACATCATCGTGGGCAACGTTGCGTTCTTTGGTGCCACGAGCGGCCGCGGCTTCATTAACGGCCTGGCCGGCCAGCGCTTTGGCGTACGCAACTCCGGTGCCACCGTGGTGGTCGAGGGCTGCGGCAACCATGGCTGCGAGTACATGACGGGCGGTCTGGCGCTCATCCTGGGCGAGGTCGGGCAGAACTTCGCCGCCGGCATGACAGGTGGCGTGGCCTATGTCTTTGACCAGTACGGCACGCTCGATGCCCGTGTGAACCACGAGAGCGTTGAGCTCAAGGCCCCGACGGCCGGCGAGCTGGCGCAGATTCGCGCACTCATCCAGGAGCACGTGGATGCGACGCAGAGCCCGCGCGGCATTAAGCTGCTCTACAGCTTTGAGACGATGAGCAAGCACTTTGTGAAGGTCATTCCGACCGAGTACGAACGCGTGCTGGCGATTGTCGCCGCGGGCGAGGCCGTGGGCAAGACGCATGCGCAGGCCGAGGAGCTGGCGTTTGACATCGTGACCGGCCGCGCGAGCGCCGCGGATGTCGCTCGCTTCGATGTCACGGGCGCTGCGTCCGTGGCTGCCAGCTCTGTTGCTTCGACCAAGAAGGAGGCGTAAGTGCCATGGGTAAGCCCGGTGCTTTTCTTGATATCGATCGCGTGACCCACGAGCTGCGTCCCGTGGAGGAGCGCAGCCATGATTTTGATCCGCTGTACGTGGAACTCGATGACGATGCACGTCGCGCCCAGGCGAGCCGCTGCATGATGTGCGGCGTGGCGTTTTGCCAGATGGGCGCGAGCTTTGGCAAGGCACGCCCGAGTGGCTGCCCGCTGCACAACCTGATTCCCGAGTGGAATGAGCTGGTGTACCGCGGCCGCTGGGACGAGGCTGCCGAGCGTCTGTCGCTCACCTCGCCCATGCCCGAGTTCACGAGTCGTGTGTGCCCGGCGCTGTGCGAGGCCGCGTGCAACCTGGGTTCGGTCGATGGCCAGCCCACGACGATCCATGACAACGAACGTGCGATCAGCGACCACGAATGGGCAAATGGCGGTCCGCGTCGCTTTGAGCCGGCGGGGGAGGACGCGCCCTCGGTCGCCGTGGTTGGTTCTGGCCCGGCTGGCCTGGTGGCTGCGTGGGAGCTCGCGCGTCGCGGTGCCCGCGTGACGGTGTTTGAGCGTGACGACCGCCTGGGCGGCCTGCTCATGTACGGCATTCCCAACATGAAGCTCGAGAAGTCCGTGGTCGAGCGTCGCGTGGCGCTCATGCGCGAGCTGGGTATCGTCTTTGAGCTGAGCGCCGATGTGACGGACCCTGCGGTGGCAGCCAAGCTCAATGGCTTTGACGCCGTTGTGGTGGCTGCTGGTGCTCGTGCGCCCCGCGGTCTTTCGGCTACGAATGTGGATGCCCCGGGCGTGGTGTATGCCGTGGATTACCTGACGGCTTCGACTGTGTCGGTACTCGACGGCGGCGAGCCCGCTATTGACGCGCGCGGCCTGGACGTTGTGGTCATTGGCGGTGGCGATACGGGCAACGACTGCGTGGGTACCGCCGTACGTCAGGGCGCGCGCAGCGTGCGTCAGTTTGAGTTCTTGCCGGCGGCGCCCGATAAGCGTGCGGCGAGCAACCCCTGGCCGCAGTGGCCCAATGTGAAGAAGACCGACTATGGCCAGCAAGAGGCCATTGCCGCCATGGGTGGCGAGATGCGCGCCTGGGGTGTGGATACCCTCGAGGTGTTGCTGGACAAGAAGGGCGCGGCCGCGGGTCTGCGCGTAGTCGATCTAGATTGGTCGGCCGGCAAGCCCGAACGCATTGCGGGCTCCGAGCACGAGGTGCCGGCGCAGCTGGTGCTCATCGCCTGTGGCTTTACGGGTCCCGAGCATGGCGTGTTCGATGTGGTGAGCGTGCCTGTTGCCACCGCTGGTCGTCCGCTGCCGGTGATGGCTACCGAGGGCTCGCACCTCGCGGCCCGCGTGGATGGCGTTGCTGCGGATGCCACGCCGGTGTATGTGGCCGGCGACGCCCGCAACGGCAGCTCGCTCGTGGTGAGTGCCATGGCCGATGCCCTCGCCTGCGCTGCCGAGGTTGCCGAGGCACTGGAACTGTAAAGTAGTCACGGAGATATTCAACAATCGAATCGGCAAGGGCTGTCCCTAACTGCCGGCACAAAAGGAACGTCCCTAAGTGCCGACAGTTAGGGACGTTCCTTTTGTGCCGGCATTCGGGGACGCTCCTTGCGGATTTGCGAGCAGTTTGCTCGTTTGTCGACGTGCGGGTGTTCATTTGTCGACTTCTTGGGCTGTGGTCACCTGTTGTTTCTGTGGTGGCTGCGGGCATCTGGCTCAAAAGGGCGGGTTGGCCGTCTATGTTTGCCTGCGGTTTTGTTGCGGTGCGCATTTTCGGTCAAGCTTTTCGTCAAGTGTTTGGTCAGCATCTGGTTTGCAGCCGGAGGCCTATTTTGCCCGCGCTGGTCGTGGCTGCCCACCCTCCTCGTAAGCTCAAATTGAGGTCCATCAGTTTGAGGAGGATGCCATGACTGACCACGCTTTTGACCGAGCAGAGCTGGCTGAAGCCGTCGGCAACGATATTGCCGACATGGCTCACTTTTGGATGCTGCGGAAGTTTCAATTCCTGGAGCCGGCACGCGAACAGTTCGAGGTCATTGTCGACCCGTGGCTCAGCTATTGCGAGGGGCCTTCTCAAAACGAAATCATGGCCTACAACATGGCGTTTACCGATTGGCTGCTGTTTGAGCGCCCCTATCGCCATGGCAAAACGCTGCTCGAGCTATATGTTGACGAGCCGCCGGCATCGCTTTCGCCTGCCTCGCTCAAGCGGCTCGAGCAGGTACGCGACACGCAGTATTTCTCGCGCTTTGGCATTTTGGACAAGAATCCTGCGTCCGGCATGGTCGTGCTGAAGGACACGCGCACCGATCATCGCTTTGATGTCTACGACCCGCATATCGTGCAGAAGGAGCATTGGAACGACGGCGCGATTGCGGTGCGCCTCGCCTGCGTCGACGATGTCTGGCTTACGGCGGGACAGCTCTACCTGTATGACATCGCGCGCCTGAACGACACGGCGGTCGACGGACCGGGTGCGGTGCATCCCGAGGATCTGCAGGACGGCTTTGACACCTCGTGCATCAGCTTCTTCTTGCGTCTGGTCCGCGACATCATGGGCGCCCAGGGGCGGTACGTAAAGTCCCTCAACATCTACGAACAGGAATGGGGGTAGAGGATGGGCGGTTGTCGCCTGCCTTGCCTTCTGCCCTTTTGTCTCGATCTGTAACGTTTGGGGACAAAAACCAGTCTATCTGTTACAGATCGAGACGAATGCTTGGGCGCCGCTGGTTTGTCTAAATCTGTAACGTTTAGGGGCCTGGAGAACGTCTTACTGGTACAGATCGAGACGTTTGGCACCTGGCTGGGGGGGGATGTCTCAATCTGTAACATCTACAGTCCAAAAATCGGTCTTCCTGTTACAGGTCGAAACGTTTGTCGGCGGAGGCAACGGTGACGATGGTCCATTTGTCCGATGTGGTGGTGATGGAAGTGTCTAATACCGTTTTCAAGCACAAGCATACGACTCGCAACACGTTGGCGCGGAATAGGATGCTCGCGCGACTCACGGAGGCGACCGAGCAAGGTGCGCTGCTCGCAACGCATGACAATGCCGAGCTCATGTGGCTGCGGCGTCATGTTGGAACCGACGATATCGCGGAACCCGAGCCGTATTTGTTCTGCTTTCAACATGATTGGGGTGTGCTGACGCCGGCGGAGCGAACGCTGCGTACCATCAAAGGGCTTGCAGAGTTTCATCCCGATTGGGCGTTTTGGGGCTATGACGCGGCGCTTTTGTGGGGTCTGGAGGTGCCGAATGATCTGCTTGGGTCGCGTTTTCTTGTTAAGACGGGTTGTTCGGTGGCGTTGAGCGGCGGGTGCAGGTTGTTGCGTCCGCAGATGGCGGGCGCACTCGAGCATGTTGATGGCGTGCGGGTGACGTCGTTTTGGCGCACGGTGGAGGATTGCCTACTGCGTGCGCCGTTCTCCTACGGGTTGGCGATTGCCGATTCTGCACTGCGGGCGAAAGGCGTATCACGTGGGGATTTGTGCGAGCGCCTCCGCGCCGATTGCGAGGGCAGGCGAGGGTATCGCAGGGCACAGGTGATTGCGTCGTATGCGGACGGGCTGTCTGAAAACGGCGGCGAGTCTCGGTTCCGAGCATTCTTTATTGCGTACGGCTTTCCGGTTCCGGAGCTGCAGGTGGAGTTTCGCGACCCGCTCGATCCGAGCCAGGTGTTTCGCGTCGACTATTTTTGGCGGCTCGAGGACGGGACGTGTGTCATCGGCGAGCTCGACGGAAAGGGGAAGTACACCTTGCAGAGCGGCGAGGGTCGGGAGTCGGTTGACCCATTCGTGGCAGAACGTCAGCGGGAATCTCATCTGACAATGCTCGGGCATAAGGTGCTTCGGTTTACGTTTAACGAACTCAAAGGCCCGGGGAAGCTAGTCGAGAAAATGAGGCTGGCGGGTATTCCTCGGCAGGTTGAATTGGCTGAGGAGTGGAGATGCCAGTGGTATGGGCGCTGAGAGGTTTTGTCTCGATCTGTAACGTTTAGAGGTTGTTTGAGCTCGTAATTGTTACAGATCGAGACAAGCCGGTGAAACGTCGACCGAATGTCTCGATCTGTAACATCAGGGGGCCCAATAACCCTGTACCTGTTATAGATCGAGAGATTTCCCTAGTGCCGCTGGGATGGGACTGCAACGTATTCCGTCCCCCACATCCTCTCTTCCTTCCGTTAACCGATGCGTCTGCAGCAATCCAGCGGGACTAGGTGATAATGGACAAATGTTCAAGTTAATCGTGAGGGAGGAGCTCGATATGGCATCTGCCGATCGTTCCACGTTGTTTATCAATGCGACCATTCTGGATGGTTCGGAGCATATGGAGCCGCAACCCGATATGGCCGTGACTGTTGAGCGCGGCGTCATCACCTGGATGGGGCCGAGTGCTGTGGCGCAGGCGCCTGCAGGTGCCGAGGTTATCGACCTGGGTGGTGCGTATCTCATGCCCGGTCTCATCAATATGCACGTGCACCTGTGCGGCTCGGGCAAGCCTGTCTCGGCCGGCGATGCGGGAGCGCTGATGAAGAAACTCGATAATCCCGTGGGCCGTGCCATCGTCCGCCGCATCCTCAAGGGCAGTGCCCAGCAGCAGCTGGCAAGCGGCGTGACCACAGTGCGCGGCGCGGGCGACCCGCTGTTTGCCGACATTGCCGTGCGCGACGCTATCGACGCCGGCAAGTATCAGGGTCCGCGCCTGGTAGCGCCGGGAACGGGCGTCACGGTGCCGGGCGGCCATGGCGCGGGCTTGTTCGCCCAGGTGGCCAACAGCCCCGTCGAGGTAGCCGAGCAGGTGCGAGACCTGTATGCGCGCGGCGCCGACGTCATTAAGCTGTTCGTAACGGGCGGTGTGTTCGATGCGACCGAGGTGGGCGAGCCGGGCGTGCTGCGTATGCCGGTGGAGGTTGCCGCGGCGGCGTGCAAGGCGGCGCACGAGGTGGGTCTGCCGGTTATGGCTCATGTCGAGAGCACCGAGGGCGTGAAGGCCGCGCTTGAGGCCGGGGTCGACACGATCGAGCACGGTGCCCCGATGACGCCCGAGATCCTGGAGCTGTATCGCGGCGCCGCGGGCACACAGCTCGAGGGACGCGCGCCGAGCGTGACCTGCACGATCAGCCCGGCGCTGCCGTTTGTATTGCTCGACCCGGAAAAGACCCATTCGACCGATACACAAAAGAAGAACGGCGACATCGTGTGCTCGGGCATCATCGAGAGTGCCCGTGCCGCACTGGAAGCTGGCATTAAGGTGGGCCTGGGCACGGACTCAAGCTGCCCGTTCGTGACGCAGTACGACATGTGGCGTGAGGTTGCCTATTTTGCCAAGTATGTCGGTGTGAGCAACGCCTTCGCGCTGCATACGGCTACGCAAGTCAACGCCGAGCTGCTGGGGCTGGGCGGCGAGACCGGTACGATCGAGTGCGGCAAGGCCGCCGATATCCTGGTGACGCGCAAGAATCCGCTCGATGACCTGTGCGCTCTGCGTGAGCCGACGCATGTGATGTGTCGCGGTGATCTGGTACGCAAGCTCAAGGTGAAGCGTATTCCCGAGGTGGACGCCGAGCTCGACGCGATTATGGCCATGCCTGCCGAAGCGCTGGCTGAGGAGCTGGCCCGCGACGGTGTGGCGTAGATGTGACAAAGGGGCAGCTCCGTTGCCGCATGCAAAAAGCCGAGGTCTCAACACGAGGCCTCGGCTTTTTTATCGAACAAATACTTAAGATTTGGGACAAACAAACCTGATTAATTTGTCCCGCGTGCGGGCGTTAGGAGCGGGTTTCCATCTTGGCGTGGCACTTGGGGCAGATGACGCGGATCTTGCCTTTGCCCTTGGGGACGGAGAGCATCTGGCCGCAGTTGGGGCACTTGAGGTATGCCGTAGTTTTGCGACCCTTCCACATCTTCTTGGCCGTGCGCTTGGCGCGCTCAAAGTCTTCCTTGCTCGTTCCAGCCGCGCGCGAGGTGCTGGCTGCTGCAGCGCCGCCGCCCAAGCTGGCGACGAACTTGCCCAAGCCGGGGACGTTCGCGGTCGCGGCGACAAAGGCAGCGTTTTCCTTGCGACGCGCATCGATGTTTTTGGACAGGCCGCGCAGCACGCCAATCACGATCACGGCGATGGCGATCCAGCTGAGCCACTGGATGCGGGCTATCGATCCGATCATCGCGATGACGATGCCGGCAAAGCCCATCACGATGGTGAGTTCATCGGCACCATTGCGGCCCTTCATAAAGTCATTCATGCAAATTGCCTTTCGTTCGATATGCTGCACGCCTTTATACCCGATTTAGAGCAAGGGGGACAGGTCAATCTGCACCAATGCGGTGCAAACGTGCCTGTCCCCGATACACCAAGATGGTGCAAAGCAGTCTGTCCCCAATGCCCCAATCACTTGGAGAGCTTGTCGACGACGCGTTCGATCTCGGCGAGCTTGGCGGCCTTGAGGTCTTCGTCGCCCGATTCGATTGCCGAAGTCACGCAGCCCTCGATATGCGCCTTGAGCACGTCGGCGTTGATGCGCGCAATGAGCGCCTGCGTTGCCATAAGCTGCGTGGAAATATCGACGCAGTAGCGGTCCTCCTCGACCATCCGCAGGATGCCGTCGATCTGACCGCGTGCCGTCTTGAGCATGCGGGTCACCGATTTATGGTCTGCCATCATGGCGGGCCCTCGTTTCTGGTCGGGGTGCGCGTGGGTCGTTACGCGGCGGTTACGGACAGGGCGTGGAACTTCTCGCCGGCGCCCTCGACGGCGGCGGCGAGCTGCTCGGCGGTCACGGTGTCGGCGCACTCCACCTGGACGGTCTGGGTCTCGTGATCGGCGTCGGCGTCGGTCACGCCGGCCACGTTGAGCAGTGCCGTCTCGACAGTAGCGTCGCAGTGGCCGCACATGAGGCCGGAAGTCTTGATTGTGTAACGCATGGGTATTCCTCTCTGTTGTGTCGGCTTTCCCAGGCACCCGACCTTGACCTTCAAGCCGTCGCTCGCGTACCAAAGTACGCGTCGCTCCTCTTTCAGGTCAATCTCGGGCACCTGGAAAACCCGTTCTAAATGGACTTAAGGGTGAACCTATTTTGCCACTTTAGGCTTAAAGGTTCGTAGGCGCAGCGCATTGCTTACGACGCACACGCTCGACAGACTCATGGCCGCGGCGCCGAACATCGGCGAGAGCTGCCAACCGGTGAGGGGGAAGAACACGCCTGCCGCCAGCGGAATGCCGATGCCGTTGTAGAACAGCGCCCAGAACAGGTCCTGCTTGATGTTGCGGATCGTGGCGCGCGAAAGCTCGATGGCGCGCGCAACATCCATGAGGTCGCTGCGCATGAGCACCACATCTGCCCCTTCTTTGGCGATGTCGGCGCCGGTGCCGATCGCAAGGCCCACGTCGGCGCGCGCCAGGGCGGGGGAGTCGTTGATGCCGTCGCCCACCATGGCGACCTTGCCGCCCGCATCCTGCAGTTCGCGCACGTGGCGTTCCTTGTCGGCGGGGAGGACGTCGGCGATGACCTGTTCGCTGGTGAGTCCCACGCGGCGGGCGATAGCCTCGGCCGTCACGCGGTTGTCGCCGGTGAGCATGCGCACGCCGACGCCAAGCGAGCGCAGTGCGGCGATGGCCTCGGCGCTCGTCTCTTTGACCTCGTCAGCCACGGCGATGGTACCGACAAGCTCGCTGTTCTTGGCAAAGAACAGCGGCGTCTTGCCTTCGGCGGCAAATTGCTCGACAAGACCCGCGGGCACGGTAACGCCCAGCTCGTTCATCAGGCGTACGTTGCCGGCGGCAATGGCGTTTTGCCCCTCGCGCGCCGTAACGCCTCGTCCAGGCACGGCGGCAAAGTCCTCGACCGTGCGCGCCACGATTCCGCGCGCCTCGCACTCGGCCATAATCGCCTCGGCCAGCGGGTGCTCGCTCGAGCGCTCCAGCGCGGCAGCGAGCTTCAGTAACGCCTTTTCGCTCATGGCGGGCGAGCCGTCGGCGCGCGTGGCCACCTCAATGTCGGTTACAGCCGGCTTGCCGCGGGTGACGGTGCCCGTCTTATCGAGCACCACGGTGCCCACGCTGCGCAGGTTCTCCAGCGCCTCGGCGCTCTTAAACAGAATGCCCATCTCGGCGCCCTTGCCGGTGCCCACCATAATGGCGACGGGCGTGGCCAGGCCGAGCGCGCACGGGCAGCTGATCACCAGCACGGCGACGGCGGAGGTAAGCGCTTCGTTGATGCTTCCGGTCAGCACCATCCATGCCACAAAAGTTACGGCAGAGATTACAAACACCACGGGCACGAACACGCCGGCGACCTTGTCGGCCATGCGGGCGATGGGCGCTTTGGTGGCGTTGGCGTCCTCGACGAGCTGGATAATCTTGGCGAGCGATGTCTCGGCACCCACCCGCGTGGCGCGGAAGGTAAACGAACCGGTGCGGTTGACGGTGGCGGCGTTGACGGTGGCACCGGCGGTCTTTTCCACGGGTATGGACTCGCCGGTGAGCGCACTCTCGTCCACGGCCGATGCGCCCTCGAGTACCACGCCGTCGACAGGGATAGACTCGCCGGGGCGCACGCGCAGGACCTGGCCGGGAAGGATGGCGTCGACGTCGACGGTGGCCTCGGTACCGTCCTCGGCCACGACGGTCGCGGTCTTGGGCGCCAGGTCGATGAGCGCCTCGATGGCGCCGCCGGTCTTGGATTTGCTGCGCGTCTCGAGGTATTTGCCCACGGTGACGAGCGACAGGATCGTGCCGGCGCTCTCAAAATACAGGTTGTCCATGCCCGTCATCATGGCCTCGTGGATCTGACCCGCGGCCAGCTGGTCGGCCATGATAAACATGGCGTAGAGCGACCAGGCAATGGAAGCGGTGGCACCGACGGCGATGAGGGCGTCCATGGTGGGCGCGCCGTGCACAAACGACTTGAAGCCGTTGATAAAGTACGCGTCGTTGACGTAGACGATGGGGATGAGCAGGACAAGCTCGGTGAGCGCCAACGTCATGCTGTGGGTGTGGTCGGTGAAGACGCTGGGCAGCGGCCAGCCAAGCATGTGTCCCATGCCGATGTAGAACAGCGGGATGAGGAAGATGATCGAGATGATGAGGCGGGTGCGCATGGCGGAGGCGACGGCCTCCAGCTTTTTGGTGGGCGACTCCATATGGGCGGCGCCGGACCTGGCTTGCGCGCTGCCGTTGGGGGCGGTTTCGGTGCCCGTACTGACGGGCGAGGCCGAGTAACCCGCGCGATCGACAGCGGTGCAGATGTCGTCGGGGGAGACCTGCGCGGGGTCATAGTCCACCAGCATGGAGCCGGCGAGCAGGTTGACGGCGACGCTTTGGACGCCGTCGAGCTTGCTCACGGCGCGGTCCACATGCGCCTGGCAGGCGGCGCATGTCATGCCGCCCACGTCAAACTTATCTTGAGCCATGGCTTCTCCTTTCTGTAGTTCGGTGTTGGAATTGTTAACCCGCAGATACTATACACCCATACCCCCTGGGGGTGTCCAGTAATAGTTGGAATGTATGACTTTTCATTACAGATGAGGGTGGCGGCTCGATCAATGGTCGCCTCTGCCAAACATCTCAATCTGTAACGTCTGGACCGGTTTTTGAACCATAGCTGTTACAGATTTAGACAAACATTTCAGCCGAAAACTAACGTCTCGATCTGTAACAACTAGACCCCGTTTTACCGAGTATTTGTTACAGATCAAGACAAACAGTTGGCGGGAAACTCAATGTCTCAATCTGTAACATGTAGCAGCAAATATGACCTCTAACTGTTACAAATCGAGACAAACCGTCCGCGGTCAACTCAAATGTCTTGATCTGTAACATCTGGGCCGGTTTTTAACCCCTTACTGTTACAGATTGAGATGTTGTCTCGCGGGGTTGGGGTTTGTCTCGTTCTGTAACATCTAGACCTGTGTCTGCCGAGCTAGTGTTACAGATCGAGACAATTGCCGGGGAGGGGTTCCGTTACGGCAAGACACCCGCTCCCTAGATGCAGAACCCGGGGATCACGCAGGTTCGCTTGTTTGGCTTTTCCGCAGGCGTTGCGCACGTAAAGACGTCGCCGTCGTGGCCCACACGGTTCATGTAGAGCGTGCCTTCGCTCTCCGATGTGTCGGGACTCACCGTGCGCTCCCACCAACAGGTGTCTTTGCCCTTCCACTGGCGAACCATCGTCTCGTTCGTGGAATACGGACTCACTTTAAGCTCGCGGAACAGTTGGTACTCCTTGCCCTCGCCGTTGTAGATGTCGGCCAAAAAGTGATAGCCCTCGGCAAACGAATAGGGCGGTTGCGTACCGCACAGCTCGACCATAGCGGGCAGCCAAAGGGTTGCGGACAACTCGCTCAGACACGATGCGCTTCTGGCGGCGCCAACGTTATTCGAGATCTTTTTGACAGACTTGATGAGCACGCGCAACTCGTTGGGCAGCAGCTCAAGGCCGTCGTTGTCGAGCCATTCCCGCAGCTCGCAATCTGCCCAGCCGGCGCTCAATGGTTGGGCCGCGGCGTCGCGTTCGGCAATGCCGGCATCGAACATAAACGTCAGTCCGGCCTTGCCCGTCCCGTCCAGAAGCTCGTCGTGGCGGATGCCCACGAGTTGTGCGCCGACCTCCAGCCCGTTGGTGAGCGTGACGCGCTTGGTGCACGGATAGGGGATATGCCCATCGGCATCGAGCAGATGATAGCGCTTGGCAATCTCGCGTGCCTCGCTACGGGTCCCGGCGGCCTTAATCATGAGCGAAATCTCCTGCAGCTGAGCCCAGGTGTAGTCGTCAAGAGAGCTGCGGATGCCATCGAGGTAGTCGGGGATGCCAAAGCCACGGGTCGCCGCGCCAATGACGCCGAGCCCCGCAACGACTGCAACGACGCCGCCGATAATAAAGCGACGGCGGGTCATGGCATCGTGACAGGCCTGCTCCAGGATCTCTCGTGCGCGCTCGCCGGCGACGTCGACCTTAAGGTGCGTACCGGAGTCGATGTCGATTACGGCGTCATTGCCCGCGCCCTCGCAGCCCTCAGATTCTGCAGCGGGGAGGTATGCCGAGAGCGCCTCGAGCATCTGCTGCTCGGTGGGGCGATCGCCCTGTTCAACCGAGATACCTTTCATGATGATCTGGACGAGTGCCTCGTCGTCATTGCATCGCGGCTCGAGCGGTGCCGGCTTGGTCTTGGTCTTTATGAGGTAGAACGAGCCGGTTGCCGCGGCACCCGTCGACTTAACATCGAACGGTTTGCGACCGCTGTAGAGCTGGTACAGAATACTCGAAAGCGCATAGACGTCGATCGCGGGCGAGCGGCGAAGGGCCGCGATGCCTTCGATATCCTGCGTGAGCATCTCGGGCGCAGCGTATGCGGGCGTGGCAAAGCGCCAGATGTCGGCGCGCCGGGTGATCGTGTCGTCGCCGAGTGCCATGGTCGCGGAGCCCATGTCGATGAGGCAGGGGTCAAAGGAGCAATCGGCAATCTGCTGCTCAAGCGTTCGGCTGGTGGTGCGGAACATGATATTGGCAGGCGACAGGTCGCGATGGACGACCGGATTCACGAGCCCCTGGGTCATCAAGAGCGCGCGAAGCACGGCGTTTCCGACAGCGGCGACCATCTGGGTGGTCAGCCCGCCCGAGGCGTCGCGCGGAAGCAGGGGCAGCGCCTGTTTGAGCGAGGTGCCCTCGACCCACTCCATGAGGATGAGCGGGTCATCCTCGCACGATCCGTAGCCGTAGACGCGCGGAAATCCGCGTAGGTGCGAGACGGTACACAGATGACGGTACTCCTCGAACAGCGCGGCGGTGTTGGCCAGGTGCGCGGCCGATTGCTCGGCGGAGCGGTCGGGGGCTTGGCCGGAAAGGAGGGCGTTGTCCTTGAGTAGCTTGACGGCAAAGACCTCGCCGCTCGTGTTGGTCGCGCGCAGCACGTGCCCGATGTTACCGTTGTTGCGGTGGGCCGTCTGGAGAATAAGCGTCATAAACCGACGCTTGGCGTCGTCCTCGGCGCTGGGGTCGACCGCCACGGCGGTGTCGAACGTGTCAAGACGGATGAGTTTGTCGCCATAGGCGCTATCGGTAGTATCCATGGCGTTCCTTTGTCTGGCATGGGTTGCCGCACGTATACGCGAGCAGTGCGGATATCGGTAAAGTACCATGATAGCCGCACTGCCCACGTATACCGCTGAGCATTGTCGTTTACGACGCAGAAGGTAGAAGACGAAAGACGGACGGCGACCGTCTTTCGATCGCCGTCCGCGCTAGTTGTTGTGTGCCATGACGTTGTTGACGCCGACGATGCGCGACATCGGCGGCAGGCCCCCGCAGGCGCTGTGCGGCCTGCCCCAATTGCAGTTGACCCTTGTCCCGGGCAGCTATCGTGAGTTTATCTTCCGGCCTTTAACGCTTCTTTAGAAACGGCCTTCACCCTAGGAATTGCAAGTAAGTAATCCTTGGGATGGAGGCTCTCATGGCATACGTATTGGAGACGCGCGGGCTCACGAAGCGGTTCGGCCGCGGCAGCCGCGCGCAGATGGCGGTCGACGGCGTGAGCCTGCACGTGGGGGAGGGGCGCGTGTACGGCCTGCTCGGCCCCAACGGCGCGGGCAAGTCCACCACGCTCAAGATGGTGACGGGGATGCTGCGCCCCACCTCGGGGCAGATCCTGGTCGACGGGCACCCGTGGAGCCGTGACGACCTATACGCCATCGGCTCGCTCATCGAGCAGCCGCCGCTCTACCCCAACCTCACGGCGCGCGAGAACCTGCTCGTGCGCACCACGTTGCTGGGCATCCCCGAGGGTCGCATCGACGAGGTGCTCGAGACGGTCGACCTCACCGACACCGGTCGCAAGCGGGCGGGCCGCTTCTCGCTAGGCATGAAGCAGCGCCTGGGCATCGCCCTCGCCCTACTCGCGAGCCCGCGGCTTCTCATCCTGGACGAGCCCACCAACGGGCTCGACCCCATCGGCATCGAGGAACTGCGTGGGCTCATCCGCAGCTTCCCCAAGCGCGGCATCACGGTCATCGTGTCGAGCCATATCCTGGGTGAGGTGGAGCAGACGGCCGACGACATCGGCATCATTACGGGCGGCCGGCTCGCCTACCAGGCGCCGCTTCAGAGGGGCCAGGACCTCGAGGCCCTGTTCATGGACGTGTGCCGACGGACGGGGGTGGCCGCATGAGCCGGTCTGCTGCTGTGTCCGAGCGCGTCGCGAGGTCGGTGCCGCAGGCGGGATCCGCGCGCCGTCCCGGCCTCTTCCGCGCCCTGCGCTCCGAGGCGCTGAAGAGCGCCCATGGCGCACCGGTCAAGGTCGCCATCGCGCTTGCGTTGCCGTTCCCGTTGCTCTTCGGCCCGCTCTCGGGGCGCTTCGGCATGAGTGCCGGGCTCTCGTTCTCGGCATGGAACTACTACTACGTGCTGCTCTTGCCCGTGGCGCTCACGCTCATCTCCGCGTGCGTGGCCAACTACGATGCGCGGCTGCGCGGCCACGTGCCGCTCTCCAGCCCGGCTCCGCTCGGACAGGCCTGGTGGGCGAAGGCGCTCTGGTGCCTCGCGCTCTCGGCGCTCTCGAACGCGTGCGTACTCGCCGTGTACCTCGTGGGTGCCGTCGTGAACCCGGGTGGGCCATCGGTTCCCGCGATGGCGGCCGCTGCGGTGACGAGCGTCATCGCGACGTCGTGGATGATTCCGGTGACGCTCTTCCTTGTCTGCCGGGTCGGCATGCTCGCTGGTGTACTGGGCCCGCTTGCGGTGCAGATCGGCGGGGGCTTCGCGTGGTCCGCGGTGGGAGGCCTGTGGTGGGCGCTTCCGCCGGCGGCCTCTGTCATCATGCCGAGCGCCTTCTTGCCTGTGCTGCCCACGGCTGAGCCGCTCTCGGCGTCGCCCGGGCTCGCGGCTGCGATCGGGTCCTTCGGGCCTGTTCAGGCGGCGGCGCTCGCGGTTTGCGCGGCGGCGTTCGTCATGCTTACGGTCGTCGGTGCGGTCTGGTTCAGGGGATCGGAGGAACTGTGATGGGAAGCGGAAGGCATGTTGGCTCGAGCGTTGGCCAGACGTCCCGGATGACCCTATGGCGCGCCGTGCTCTCGGAGTGCGTGCGGCTCAAGCGCTCCCCGTTGATCGCACTGCACCTGGCGTGCGGCCTTATCGCCGGCGTTGCCTGCGGGGCATACTTCGGCGTGGCGCCGTGGGATCCGCGACTCGGCACGGACGCGTTCGTCCAGCTTATCGGTGCGCTCATGCCCCTCATGGTCGCGATCGTGTGCGGCCTGGATGTCGACGGTGAGCGCGAGGCGTCCGGCCTTGCCAACCTGCTCGCGGTGCCGTCGAGGCGCATCGCCCTCGCCGCGCGCGTGCTCGTGCTGTGGCTGCTCGGCATCATTGCGATGGCGGTGGCACTCGGGTCGTTCGCCGGCGTGATCGGTGCCTTTGGGCGCGACGGGTTCTCGGCGGGCGTCTACGCCCGCGCTGCCGTGGGCATGGCGGCGGGGTCGCTCGTCCTCTACGTCGTGTCGGTCTGGCTCGCGCTCGCCCTCGGCAGGAACGCCGCCATCGGCGTCGGCGCGGCGGGGCTCGCCTGCGCCCTCTTTGCCGTGGGCGGTCTTGCGCACGGGCTCGTCACTGGTGAGCTCACCGCGGCTTCGTCGGGCGTGCTCGGCTACGTGCCGTTCGCCTGGGCGGAGCGGTTGGGGTCGCTCCTCGTGGAACTCGGCATGGACACGGGCGCGGGTTTGCGCGCGGTCATCTGGCAGCTTGAGGTGACCTCCGTCTTCGCCCTGGCGGTCACGGCAATCGCCCTCATCGCTCTGCTTGCCTGGGTGGGTTCTTTCGAAGAGGGGAGGCGAGGGGAGTGAGCGTGTGTTTGGGGCGATGCCCCCGTACCCGGTTCCTCGCTCTGGTGCTTGCGGCAGCCCTGGTGATGATGCCCGCCCTCTCCGGCTGCAGGGGCCTGTCCCATCCGGAGGAGTTTCCCACGTCTGGCTCCTCGGCCTCATCGGTCGAGGCCGTGTCGAATCCTCAGACCATCACTCGCGAGGAGTTCGGGGACCAATGGCCGTTCGAGTTCGACAGTTGCGAGGTCGGCGCCGAACCCGATGCGTCGGGCGATCCGGTTCTGCGCCTCACGACGGGGGATGGCGCGGTCTACGCCTTGAACGGCCTTCCTGACAACGACGTTTTCCCTAAGGCGGAGGATCTCGTGCGGCCCGGTGCCTCCATTGGTCCCATCAGGTCGTTCGCGCTCAGTCTTGCTGACTTGGAATAGGATTGGTTGAGCTGCAGGCCGTTTGGCAGGCATTCGATGAGGGAGGGCACGATGGCTCGCATCCTTGCGGTCGACGACGACCGCGCCATACTTCAGCTGCTCGAGCGGGCACTCTCCCGCGACGGTCACAAGGTCGAGTGCGCCGACGACCCAACGACGGTCCCCGCGATGGACCTCTCGCGCTACGACCTCATTCTCACGGACGTGATGATGCCCGGGCTCGATGGCTTCGAGCTCGTCCGGCGCATCCGGGAGCGTTTCGACGGACCCATCATGTTCCTCACGGCCAAGGTTGATGAGGATGACGCGGTGCTGGGTCTCGGCCTCGGTGCCGACGACTACGTGCGCAAGCCCTTCGGCGTGGCGGAGCTGCGCGCGAAGGTGGCGGCGTCGCTCCGCCGCGAGCGCCGGGTGCGCCGGAGCGTGCTCGATCTCGGGCGCGTGCGCTTCGACCTCGGCGCGCGCGAACTCAGTGTGACAGCTCCCGACGGCTCGACCGGCGTGCCCGTTCCCCTCACGCCCACCGAGTACGGCATCTGCGAGTTCCTCGCCAAGCACCCCGGCCGTGCCTATAGCCGGGCGCAGATCCGCGAGGCAGTACGGGGCTGGGAGAGCGAGACGGATGACGCGGCGGTCTCGGTGCATGTGGGCAAGGCGCGCGCCAAGCTCCGAGTCGCGGGTGTCGACCCCATCACAACGGTGTGGGGCGTCGGGTACAAGTGGGAGGCGGCCAAGTGATGCGATTCCGCAACTCGGACGGCCGCCTGCGCATCCCGCTCGCCCTCGTGGTCGGGCGCTACTTCGCCCTCGTCCTACTTGGGGCAACCCTGACCGTGGGCGGGCCCTGGGCGCTGCTCCTCGGCGCGATGGCGCGCGGCGAGGTGCTCCCGGCGGACTGGGGCTCGACCCATGCGGACGAGACTGTCGGTGACATCGCTTCGGCGGGTCATCTTGATCCCGACTCGCTCTCCACCGCATACCGCGGGGCGCAGCTTTCGGCCTCGGGCAGCATCCTCTTCTCGGACATGGGGGAGGAGGCGCTCGCCAGCGCCCAGACGTCCGTCTCTTCCGCAGTTGCCGCCGGTGAGACGTCCGTCCGCCCCGGCCCCGACGTCTCGTCCGGCTCGTACGAGCAGGTGGTGACCGTGAAGCTCGCCGATGGCACGTGGGCGGCAATCTCCTGGGACATGATGCCCCACTGGGCCGACCGCGCACGGGACGCGTCCTGGCCGAACCCCCAGGACCTCTGGCTCGTCTCGACCATCATCGGCACGGTTCTCATGGTCGTCCTCGTTGCCCTGCGCGCCGCGCGCGTGCTCACGCGCAAGATGGAGCCGCTCGTGGCGGCGGCGAACGCCGTTGCCGCCGACGACCTCGACAGGCCCGTCGGAACGAGCGACGTTGCCGAGGTCGACGACGTGCTCGCCGCGATGGAGCGCATGCGGGTCTCGCTTAAACGCTCGCTCGAGGAGCAAATGGCCTCCGAGGAGACCCGGCGCAAGCGCATGGAGACGCTCGCCCACGAGCTCAAGACCCCGCTCACCCTCATCCAGGGCAACGCCGAGCTCCTCGCCGCCGACCTCGAGGAGGGGCGGCTCCAGGGCGAGCAGGCCGACGAGGCCCGCGCCATCCTCGATGCCACCCACCGCCTGGACGCGGCCCTCATCGACATCATCGCCGCCTGGCGGGAGGACGAGCGGGACGGCGAGGGGCGGTCGGAACCCGATGCGGATTCGCGAGGCTAAGCTCCGAAGTGCGCAACAGTGAAATAGAACCGATTGACGGGGATGCCTGACTGCCCCAGCCGACTCTTCATCCATATCGGATGTGGGCGTGCGCAGCGAGGGGACTTTACACCCTTGTCTCTCCGTCTTACCATAGACGTACGTAAAAGCGTACGCTTTTGGGAAGGGAGGCCGCATGACTTCTATTTCGGCAACGGCGGCACGCAAGGACCTGTACAACGTTATCGCGCGCGTCAACGAGGACTGCACTCCGGTGGCCATCACGAACAGTCGCGGTAAGGGTGCCGTGCTCGTCGGAGAGGATGAGTGGGCCTCTATCGAGGAGACGCTCTATCTCATGGGTGTTCCCGGCGTTGCCGAGTCGATTGTTGCAGGGAAGGCGGAGCCGGTCGAGAATTGCGCCACCGAAGACGCGCTGGACTGGTAGCCATGTGGCTTGTCGTGTTTACCAAGCAGGCCCAAAAGGATGCAAAGCAACTCAAGGCGGCGGGGCTTGCCGGCAAGGCGAAGGCGCTCGTCGCGGCAGTGCGGGAGGATCCCTTCAAGGTTCCTCCGCGCTATGAGGCCCTCGTTGGCAATCTATCTGGCCTCTACTCTCGCCGCATCAGCCTGCAACACCGCTTCGTTTACGAAGTAATCAAAGAGGAGATTGAGAGGGACGGCGCCCTCTATGAGGGTGCGGTCAAGGTCGTTCGCATGTGGACGCATTATGACGGGGTGCGATAACGGCTGGACGCTGTACGCGACCCTCATCGACATCATCTCCGCCTCTGAAACCCGCTGTCACCCTAAGGTGTCAACCGGCCCAGCGGCGCCGGCTCCGTGCCCCTTCCGCGAAAGAATGTAACCGCGCCGACAGAGACGGCGCGTACGAACGCATTCACAAGAAGGGGACACGATATGACTTCTCAGGTACTGGAACGTCCGGCGGGGACGGTCGAGGGGGCGCCGGCGCCGGCCGCCTCGGGCGAGTCCCTCGCCGTATCCACCCGCGGGCTCACCAAGCGCTACGGCGACGCGACGGTCGTCGACGACATGGACCTCGAGGTGCCCGAGGGCGCGGTCTACGGCTTCCTCGGGCCCAACGGGGCGGGCAAGTCCACCACGATGAAGATGCTGCTCGGGCTCGTGCACGCATCAGGCGGCGAGGCCGTCGTGCTCGGGCGGGAGATGACCCCGGACAACCGCCTCGAGGTGCTGCGCGAAGTGGGCTCGCTCATCGAGGCCCCCAGCTGCTACCCGCACCTCACGGCGCGCGAGAACCTCGAGATCGTGCGGCGCCTGCGCGGGCTGCCCGAGAGCTGCATCGACGAGGCCCTCTCGGTCGTGCGCCTGGACGACGCGAAGACGCAGCGGAAGCTCGTCGGACACTTCTCCCTCGGCATGAGGCAGCGCCTGGGCATCGCCGCCGCGCTCATGGGGCACCCAAGGCTGCTGCTCCTGGACGAGCCCACCAACGGCCTCGACCCCTCCGGCATCCACGAGATCCGCCAGCTCGTGCGCGAGATGCCGGGGCGCTTCGGCTGCACGGTCATCGTCTCCAGCCACCTGCTCTCCGAGATCGACCAGATGGCCGACCACGTGGGCATCATCAACAGGGGCCGCATGGTCTGGCAGGGGAGCATGGCCGACCTGCACGCCCGCGCGCGCCGATGGCTGGCGCTGCGCACCACGGACAACGCCGCGGCGGCGGGGGCGCTGCCGGGCGCGGTGGCCGACGGGGAGTGGCTGCGCATCAGGGTCGTGGACGACGCGACCGCCGGGCAGGTGACGCTCGGGCTCGCCAGGCGCGGCATCGGCGTCGTGCGGCTGGAGGAGCGGAGCGAGAGCCTCGAGGACATATTCCTTAAGCTCACGGGGATGGAGGCTACGCTGTAGCGGCTTCGCTGCGGCTTCCCCTGGTACCGCACCTTGCCCATCAAACCGTTGCTCGCGTACCAAAGTACGCGTCGCTCCTCTTTCGGGGCAATCTGCGGCACCAGGAAAACCCTTCGCATGGAACATCGCAGTTCACATTCTTCGACTGGAGGAAGACATATGCC
The DNA here is from genome assembly GCA_902490445.1 of uncultured Collinsella sp. Lineage (GTDB taxonomy): Bacteria > Actinomycetota > Coriobacteriia > Coriobacteriales > Coriobacteriaceae > Collinsella. The sequence goes on along the minus strand of CABUDZ010000003.1, from coordinate 4,044 downwards.
ATCTCAAGTTGTTGCATCGGACACCGGCCAGCCCGGCCTCGTCCAATCCGTCGCGCTCGAGTTTGCCAAGGCGCGCCGCAAGCACCTGTGGCTGGCGAGCCTGGGCCTGCTCGCGTTCCAGTTCGCCTGGCTCGTCGCGGGCGCCTCCAACACCGTGAGGCACAACCCGGACTTCGACGGCATCCTCTACATGCTGCCGCAGCTGAACGCCATCGTGCTGCCGCTGCTCTGCGCCATCGTCTCCTCCACCGTCACCGACGTGGAGAACCGCGCGAACATGTGGAAGCTGCTGCTCACCATGGAGGACGGCGGGCGCGTGGTCGCGGCCAAGTGGGCGGCGTGCCTCCTGATCCTCGCCGTGGTCGTGGGCGTCCAGACGGCGGGCGTCGCGGCGGTCGCTTACGGGGTGGGCTTCCAGCAGAACCTGCCGGGGCCGGCCCTGCTCGCCCGCTACGCCATCAGCACGTTCGCCGTGTGCGCCATGCTCGTCACCATCGTACAGGCGGTCTGCCTCGCCACAGCGAACCAGTTCGTCCCGATGATCGTGGGCGTGGGCCTGTGCTTCCTCGGGCTCTTCATCGCCTACCTGCCTCCGGTGTTCAGCTGGTTCGTGCCGAGCGCGTACTTCTTCGTGTGTCGCCTCGTCGACGGCGCCTACGACGCCTCGCAGCACATGAGGTTCTGGGCGGCGCCGTTCCCGGCCGCGGGGCTCGCCGTCTGCGTCGCCGTGACCGTCGCCGCGTTCATCGCCTCCAGGCGCGCCTTCGCCGCCCGCGAGCTGTAGGGAGGTTTGATCATGCTTGCATCCTGCATATCCGCCGAGTTCATCAAGATGCGCCGGGCGCCCGTCTGGGCCGCCTTCGCCGCGCTGCCCGCCGTCTCCGCGCTCATCGGGAGCGCCAACTACGTGGCCAACCTCGACCTCCTCACGCCCGGCTGGGAGAACCTCTGGACCCAGCACACCCTGTTCATCTGCTACTTCTTCCTCCCGGCGCTCATCGGCGCGGGCGCGAGCTACCTGTGGCGGCTCGAGCACATGGGCTCCAACTGGAACGAGCTCATGGTCGCCCCGGTGCCCGCGCGCGACGTGTTCGTCGCCAAGCTCGCGGTCCTCGCCCTCCTGGACCTCGTCGCGTTCGCGGCCATGACGGCGTTCTTCGTCGCGAGCGGCATCGTCCTGCACGTGCCCGGCGCCTTCCCGGTGGCGTCGTTCGCCGAGCAGGTGGTGCTGGGCTGGATTGGGAGCCTCGCCATCTGCGGCATACAGCTCGTCGTTTCCATGCTCGTGCGCAACTTCGCCGTGCCGGTGGGCGTCGGGCTGGGTGGCGGGATCTTGGGGATCATGGCGGCGATGGGCGGCCTTGGCTACGTCTTCCCGTACGCGCTCATGCAGTCCGGGATGAACAGCAACGCCCTCGTGGTGCTCGACGCGCCGCACATCGCCCAGATCGCCGTGTTGAGTATCGCCTACGTGGCCTGCTCGGTCGCCTTCGCTTCGGCCTGGCTCCGCACGCGCGACGTCGTCGCGGCGAAGTAGCGCCCGGCGTGCTCGTACAATGTGGTGTCGGGATGTGAGGTGATGGGATTGGACGTGAGGCCATGCGGGCCGGGCCTTTCCGGCGCCGCCGCGCCGTTGGACGCGTGGGACGACGCGCCCCTTCTGCGGCTCGCCGCGCCCGTGATCTGCGTGGCGTGGGAGGCGGCGATGTTCGCCCGCGTGGTGTTCGCGGGGGCGGACCCCTCGCTGTCGGCGCCCTCGTCCCAGGCCGCCCTGTTCGTCCTCATGGCCGTCGGCTGCGCGGCGCTGTTCCTGCGCTACCGCCTTCCGGTCGTCTCCGTGCTCTTCGAGTCGGTCGTTGGCCTGCTGGCCTCGGTGATGGGCGCGCTCGCGTACGTGTACTTCCTCCCGCTCGTCGCGCTCTACGCCTGCGTGGCCCGCGCGCCCCGGCGCGAGGCGGCCGCGGGCGGCGTCGCCGCCGTTGCGACCGTCGCGCTCTCCGCCGTGGTCGACGGGTTCGCGGGTGCCTCCGCATCGCCCTCCCCCTCGCTTGCGATGTCGCTCGCCGGCATCGGGTGCCCGCTCATGCTGGTGCTCGGGGCGGCGCTGCTCTCGCGCTTCCGCTTGCAGCGCCTCCGGGAGGCGGAGGCGGCCGCCCGCGCCGTCGCGGAGCGCGACCGCGCGCTCGCCAAGAGCCGCATCGCCGCCGAGCTGCACGACTCCGTGGGACACGACCTCACGGCCATCGTCGCGCTCTCGGAGGGGCTCGCCGGCGCGACCGGGGACGAGCAGCTCGACCGGGCCATCGCGAGCATCAACGAGCTGGCGCGCTCGGGGCTCGCCGACACGCGCCGCGCCGTGCGGGCGCTGGCGGGCGAGGCGAGGAGCACGGCGGCGCCATCCGCTCTGCCGGGTTCCGCGCCCACCGAGAAGCCGGCCGAGCGGCATCGCTGGGACGAGATCGCCGCTCTTCTTGGGCCCGTCCGCGCCGCCGGCGTCACGGCCGCCCTCACGGAGACGGGCGTGCGCCCGGACGACCCCTCCCAGGCCGGCCTCGCCTTCCGCGTCTGCCGCGAGGGAGTCGCGAACGCGCTGCGCCACGCCGCGGGGCTCTCGCGGCTCACGGTCTCGGTGGACCACGGCGGGGATGGTTCTGCCGACATCGCGGTGCGGGACGACGGGGCCCCTGGCGAGGGGGCCGGGGGTCCGGGCACCGGCATGGGCCTCCCCCGCCTGCGCAGAGAGGTCGGGGAATCGGGCGGAACCCTCTCCGCCGGTCCGGTCGGCGAGGGCGGCTGGTGCCTCAAGGCGCATCTGCCGTCATTGGTGGGGGCCGGCGAAGGGGAGGGGGAGCCCGATGGCGACGAATAACGGCATCGCGGGAGCGGCCGCGTCCGCGCGCATCCCCGTCATGATCGTCGACGACCAGCCCGAGATCCGCCTGGGCCTCGCGCTCATGGTGCGGCGCGACCCGGGCCTCGCCGTCGCGCTCGAGGCGGAGGACGGCCGTCAGGCCATCGACCGCCTCGAGCGGGCCGAGGAGCTCGGCCGCGACCTGCCGCGCGTCGTCCTCATGGACGTGCGCATGCCCGTCCTCGACGGCATCGACGCCACCGCCGCGATCACGCGCCGCTGGCCGGGCGTCCGCGTGCTCGTCCTCACCACCTACGATGAGGACGACTACGCCTTCGGCGGCCTCGAGGCGGGCGCCTCCGGCTTCCTCCTCAAGGACGTCCGCGTCGGCGAGCTCTGCCGCGCCGTCCGCTCGGTGGCCGACGGCGACGCCGTGCTCACGCCCCGCGTCACGCGCGAGGTCCTCGCCCGGAGCGTGCGCGCCTCCGGTCAGGATAAGCGCGCGGCCGAGCTGCGCAGCGCGTTCCGCCGGCTGACCGACCGCGAGCGCGAGGTCTGCGCCCTCGTCGCCGACGGCCTCTCCAACGCCGAGATCGCCGAGCGCCTCACCGTCCAGCCCGCGAGCGCCAAGCGCGCCGTCACGCGTATCCTCGCCAAACTGGGCCTGCGCGACCGCACCCAGATAGCCGTCAAGTGGTACCAGGCCGGGCTATGAGGTGGCGCTTGAAAGCGAAAGGCGGTGCAGGCGTGAAAGAACGCCCGCGGCAATCGCCGCGGGCGCCCCTCGTCATGGACGACTCTCTTTAGCGGGGTTCGAGCCGTCGCTCCTAGCTCGAGAACGTCACCTCCCCGCCGCCCTGGAGCTGGTCCTCGGGCACCTGATATGCGGTTTCACGAGTGAGTCACCGTCGCCTACCCCTCGCGCGACCCCCGTGACCCCATCCCGCTCCTCCACCACGCCACGGCGAGCTGAGTGCGGTCGCGCAGCCCGAGCTTGGCGAGCACGCGGCTCACGTTCCTCCGGGCGCTCGCGGGCTCCATCACCATGCGCGCGGCGACCTCCTCGTTCGAGAGCCCCTCGGCCACGAGGGACGCCGTCTCGAGCTCGCGGGGCGATAGCGAGGAGAGCGCCTCGAGGAGGCGGGCCCGCTCGGGGTCCTCGGCGGCGCCTGGGACGGCGCGGGCGACGACCT
>CABUDZ010000002.1 GCA_902490445.1 uncultured Collinsella sp. | reverse complement strand
TCCTTTTCTGCCGGCAGTTGGGGACACTCCTTGCGCCAGCGTTGCATCGCGAACGCTCGGGAAAATGCGACCCGGTTTTTGGCCGAATTCCGGGTCGCGGTTTCCGGATGGGGTGGGTTGCGGAAACCGCGACCCGGAATATTGCTCTGAAACGGGATGCGGTTTCCCCGACGCGCCTCAAACGGAAAGTGCATCCCATTTCGGAGCTCCAAAACGGGATGCACTTTCCGCGTGGAAGAATTGTCGCAGCTGCGTTGAGCGGTGTCGCTCGCTACTCGCCCAAGATTAGCTCGGCGAGTTCGTCCTGCGTATCTACCACGTAGTCGGCGCCGGCGGCTTCCAGCTCTGCGCGGCCGCGGAAGCCCCAGCTGACGCCCGCGCTCTTGAGGCCGGCGTTGTGGCCGGTCAGAACATCGACATTGGAATCGCCCACATAGAGCGTGGTCGCCGGATTGGCGCCCAGCGCTTCCATCACATGCAGCGTCACGGGAGCCTCGGGCTTGGGCGGAAACGCATCGACACGGCCCTGCACCAGCGCAAAGCGCTCGGACCCAAAGTATTTCTCGATAAGCGGAGCTGCTGAGACGTGGTCCTTGTTGGTGAGCACGGCAAGCTGCACGCCTGCGGCGCGCAGACGGTCGAGCATCTCAATCGTGCCGGCGTAGGGGGCGGTGTGGTCCTCCTTGTGCTCGCCGTAGTAAGCCCTAAATTCGGCAAGCGACTGCTCAAAGGCGCGCCCGTCGCCCGCGTACTCGGCGGGCATAAAGCGCTCGACCAGCTTAAGCATGCCGTTTCCCACCTTGTAGCGGTACTCGTCCACGGCAAACGTGGGCCAGCCGTGCATCTCGCAGGTGTGGTTGCCGGCGGCCGCCAGGTCCTCGAGCGTGTTGAGGATGGTGCCGTCAAGGTCAAAGATCACGGTGGAAAAAGCTGCCATAGGTACGCTCCCATCTATATAGCTCACGCAAACGGCAACCATAATAGCGCGTGCCGCCCAGCCGGGAATGGGCGGGTCAAAAGTCCCGCGGGGGCATTCGGGCCGCTCAATCTTGTGGGCGGGTTTGGTTCGTCAGCGGCCTGGTGGCGATAGAGGTTGTCTATAGGCGGTTATCCGGGAGCCATATGGCTCGGATATGGCGGTTTTTGTGTAGTGCATTGACCGATTTACCTGCGGTAACGTACACTTCCTCCGTTAAAAAATAGAAGCCGGAGCACGGGTGCGCGCGAGCGCATAAAGGGGAATCGGGTGAGAATCCCGAGCAAGGCGGTTACTGTGTGCGGGCGCGCCCGCGAGCCAGATTACCTGCCCGCGCTCTTCTCGAAACCGAGGGCCTCTCTGTTTGCCGCTGGATTCCGGTCTACAAGGGGTGCTGCTGAGCGTGCGTTTTGCTGCCGATAGGGTGGCTGACGTGCGCCTTTGTGCTGCCGGGGTATCGCCTGTCCCGCCTTCTTCGCCATGGCTCTATTGCAGGTTCGCGAAAGAAGGAGAACGGGTGACGCGAAACAACATTATGCTCAAGCGCCTGGGGGCCGCTGCTTTCTCGGTGCTGCTCGTCTGGTCGATGCCGGGTACGTCGGCATTTGCCGAGGGCGTGGCAGAGGTCGCTGTGCAGGCGCAGGCCCAGGCCTCGCAGCAGGCGGATGCTGCCGAGAATGCCGACGAGTCGAGTTTCACTGCGGACGAGCGGACGGGTGCTGAAGGCGCCGAGGCGTCGGCGGACGAGGCAAGATCCGACGTTGCTCCGTCTGCCGATGAGGGGCTTGCCGCCATGCTGAGTGCGGACGGGCAGAACGCCGCCGCAGTGAACGTCGACGATGACGACGCCGATGTTCAGCAGACACGCGGCGCGCGCGTCGCCAAGGCCGGCGAGACCGTGATGGTCTCTTTTGCCGATGAGCTGCCCACCACCATCGAGGCCGGGGCTGTCGTGAAGCTCGCGGCGAATATCAGCCTTGAGGCTGGCCAACAGATCGAGACCGTGGCCGGTACGCTCGATGGCCAGGGCCACAGCATCGTGCTCAACGGCAAGGCGCTGGCGAAGAGCGTGGCTGGTACGGTACAGAATCTGGGCGTGACGGGTTCGATGACGATTTCTGGCACCGACGGTCCTATCGCCACCACATGCTCGGGTACCGTGCAAATGTGCTGGTCGACGGCAAGCCCCTCTGACGACAATTGGACTTTCGCTGACGCTGCCGGTCTTGTAGGCAAGCTCGATGGCGGTTCGGTGCTCAACTCGTATTACGCCGGCAGCCTCAGCGGCATGCCCTTTGGCGGTTACGGCCTCGTTGCCTGGTATAAGTCTGGCACCGTGGCCAACAATCTGTTCACTGCGGGCGATCAGGCGTGCGGCTACAAGGTCGATTCTTCCTTTGGCAACAAAATCTCTGTCGACGACCTCAAGACCCAGGCCTCGGTCGATAAGCTCAACACCGATGCCCCTGCCACCGGCTTTACCTGGTCTGCGCAGGGCGGTTTGCCTGTGCTGATCTCGGGCGGCGCTGCGGCTGTTGTGAACAAGGATGCCCTCAAGGCTGCGATTGACGATGCCAACGCCAAGATCGAGAACGACTACACGGCCGAGAGCTGGTCGAAGCTCGCTGAGGCCCTTGTGAGCGCTCAAGACGTCTACGCCAACGATGACGCCAAGCAGGCCGAGGTCAACGCCGCAACCAAGACGCTCACCGATGCCATTGCCGCGCTCGAGAAGCCCAAGCCCACCGAGCCCGTGGCTCAGCCGCAGAATGTAGTGCACCTGAGCTCGCAGAGCGACCTCGAAAACAAGTTCAAACCCGCCGACGCCGACGCCTATTACGTTCTCGACAACGACATTACCATCGATGACGAGTACTTCTTTGCCCCCATGGGCATACTTGCGGGCACACTCGACGGCCAGGGCCACACCATCACCTTCGCCAACGGCGGCGGCGTGAAGTCGCTCATGGACGGCGTTGTCTCCACGGGCGTGGTGCAGAACATCTCGTTTTCCGGTGAACTCAAGCAGGCGACGGACGGCAAGGCGTTCGGCCCCCTGGGCAACAAGGTTCAGGGTGCCGTGCTCAACTGCTCCACGAGCGTGACCGGCAAGGGCGTCGCGGGCTTTGCGCGTACACTCGACGGCGGCATCGTGTCCAACTGCGTGTCGACCTCCGAGGGCACAGCGGGCGCGCTGTTCGCGACCTATAGCGCGGGCCAGCTCGTCAACACCTACTGGGGCGCATTCCTCACCAACAAGATGGACGCTCCCGCCTCGGCGCTCGTCAACTCCTATGCCGTCGACCCCGCCGACATGGCCACCGATGCCTTCGCCGATCTCATCAACGCCAACTGCGGCGCCAACGGCAGCAGCTGGGGTATCGATAAAAATGGCACGCCGGTCTTTGGCTCGGGCAACAGCTACCAGGCACCCGAGGACACCACGCCCGACGACGCCTACACCGTGAGCTTCACGGCCAACGACGGCACCAGCCAGACAGTTGCCGACCATATGCTCGAGGTTTCGCCCGACGCTGTGAACGCCTACCGCAAACTTGGCGTCTTTGCACTTAAGGGCGTCCCGGCCACGAGCACCATCACCTGGGGCACCGATGACGCCAACCGCGGCAACATCGGTATCAACGAGTCCACGGGCGAGCTCTACATCTACGACAACGCCATCGGCACGGTGACCGCCACCGAGCATAAGGCCAATGGTTCCGAGCAGACCGTGGCCACCATCAAGATCAAGGCCAAGGCCAAACAGTTCGATGACTTTGAGCTGTGGTATCGTGCCTCCGACGGCACCGTGAACGACGTGACCGATGGCGCGGCTACCGTCCAGGGCTCCGAGGTGCGCAACCTCGAGGTGCGCGTGCATTACGTCGACGCCGATAAGGACAAGTACGTGCCCGTTTCGTTCAGCCGCTTCCACTTTGCTTCGAGCGATTCTACGACCATCTACAGCAACGACTACTCGGCCTGCTTTTACTTCAAGCATGCCGGCAGTGCCACGATCACCGTTACCCCGCGCGACGTCGCATCTGCGGGCGCTGGCTCCAAGAGCGTGACGCTGACGTCAGAAGCCGTGGCCGCCACGTCCATCTCGATGGGCTATAACGAGGACGGCGCCACCGTCTACCTGCAGGGCCGCAACCCGCTCTCCGAGCGCGGCGCGTTTTTGACCGATCACGCACGCCCGGTGGTGGCGCCCGACAACGCCACCAACCGCGACAACTTTACCGTGACGAGCAGCGATCCTGCCGCGGCGGCCTACGCCACCGCGGGCGAGATCGGCTACACGGCGTACAAGGCTGGCACCACCACGTTTACCGCGACGCTGCCCGACACGGACGCCGATGGCAAGGTCATCAGCGCGTCGTGCGACGTGACTTATGCTTACCAAAATCCGCTTGCGAGCGTGACGGCCGGCACGGACAGCCTCTACCTCAAGGCCGGCTCGGCGCAAAAGCTCGACCTGACCTTTACCGGTAAAAACGACGCGGACGGCTGGAGCGTGACCGAGCCCGGCCTCACCTGGACGTTCAAGACACTCGACGGCAAGGACGCCTCGGGTATCGTGGGCATCGACCGCATCGAGAAGGGCGCCTGGAAGCACGTCGACGGCGCTCCCGATGACGGCCTGTACGTGGCCTCGAGTGACTATACGGTGACTGCGCTTTCGGCCGGCACGGTGGTCGCGACGGGTGCGCCGGTGGACACGACCGCCGGTGCCGAGCCCGTGACGCTTACCATCACCGTGGCCGGTGTGGCCGCGAGCCCCGCCACGAGTGAGTCCGCCTCGGCGGGCATCGATGCTGCCGCTGCGTTCATCGACGTGCGCCGCAGCTCCGACGCCTTCCAGTACGGCGACGAGTGGGAGATCTACGACTTTGCCAAGGCGGGCCGCAAGATCGATTCCAAGCTGCTCGACAACTACCGCGCCTCGCTGGCCGAGCACAAGGCCGAGTGGGGGAGTGCGACCTGCGCTCTGACTGAGACCGAGCGTGTGGCGCTGGCCCTCTCCGCCATCGGCGAGGACATCACCGACTATGACGGCGTCAACCTGGTCGAGCTCATCTGCAGCCGCACCGATATGACGCGCGCCAACGAGAAGATCTTTGCGCTGATGGCGCTTAATGCGAGCGGCTCGGATGTACCCGCCGGTTCTGCCTGGACGCGCGCGAGCCTCGCGGACGCCGTCTGCGAGCTTCTCGGCAGCGACGACGCCGTGGAGGGTACGCGTCTGGGCGACGTGGACCTGACGGCCATGGCGATCCAGGCCGTGGCGCCCTATGAGGGCGACACCAAGGTCGATGCTGCCATCGAGAACGGCCTCTCCTACCTCAAGGGCAAGATGAGCGCGGGTACCTGTGATTTCGGTTCTGCCGAGGCCAATGCCCAGGTGATCCTCGCGCTGCTTTCGCTCGACCGTGACCCGGCCAACCCCGTTAACGGGTTTGCAAATGCCGTGACCAACGTGGTCTGCGCGCTGGACCTGTACCGCGTGGACGGCGGCAACGGCTATGCGCACAGCAAGGGCGGCGCGGCCAACGCCATGGCGACCGAGCAGGCGCTCCGCGCGCTCACGACGTATCGTGTCTCCTCGGGAGAGACGATTGCCTGGAAGACGGCCGTGACGGCGGGCAAGGGCTCGAGCAGCAAGGACCCGCAGAAGCCCACGGTGGCGCCGGGCGTCCTGACGCCGGGTGCCGGGTCGGACGGCGGTGCCGGCAACGGGACCGCCGGTTTTGCGGGCGTAATGGCTCCTGTGGCCGCCAAGGCAGCTGGCGATTCCAAGGCCGAGGCCGAATCCGGCAAGAAGGATTCGACGGAGTCTTCCGTCGCCGGCAAGACAGACAAGAGCGGCAAAAAGTCGGGCACGTCCGGCAAGACCGCCGCGTTGAGCGCCGGCGCCGCTAACAAGGCTGCGGACGCGGGCTCGAACGGCTTTGCTATCGCTGGCGTTGCCGTGGGCATCGTCGGTATCGGGGCCGTCGGCGGCTGGTTTGTCTACACCAAACGCCGCGCGGCGTAGCGAGCCTCTGCCTACCAGGTAAATACTGCAAGGAGTATGGTCTTGCAAAGCGAAGGGCCCTCCTGCCGATTAGCTCGGCAGGAGGGCCCTTCCATCTCCCCACAGTTTGAGTGGGGCAACGTCCCAGTGAAAATGGGCGGGCCGATTGTGGCCGGATGCTGGGCAGCTTGCAGAGCAGCCGCTAGCAAATCCTAGGCAGCTGCTCTCCCACGAGCATGTCGAGGATGCGGGTCGATCCCCAGCCGGTGCGCACGCGCACAGCGGGGCGGGCGTCCTCGGCAAGCGGCAGCACGCGACCGATAATGGCGGCGTTTTCGCCGTAGCGGGCGGCGCGCATGGCGGCCAGCGCGGCATCGGCTTGCTCAGCAGGCACCACGGCGACCATCTTGCCCTCGTTTGCCACCTGCAGCACATCGTAGCCGAGCATCTCGCAGGCGGCCTGTACGTCGGGGCGCACGGGCACAGCATCCTCGTCGATCTCCATGGCAACGCCGCTGGCCTGGGCAAACTCGTTGAGCGTGGATGCCAGGCCGCCGCGCGTGGGGTCGCGGAAGCAGCGGGTGTCGGGGGCGGCGGCGAGCACGTCGGCAATCAGATGATTGAGCGGCGCAGCGTCGCTTTCGATGTTGCTCGAAAACGCCAATCCCTCGCGTTGGCTCATGATGGCGATGCCGTGGTCGCCTAGCGTGCCTGAGACCAGGATGACGTCGCTGGGGCGGCAGTTGGCGCCGCTGAGCGCCACGCCCGCGGGCACCTCGCCCACGCCGGCGGTATTGATGTAGACGCCGTCGGCACCGCCACGCTCAACCACCTTGGTGTCGCCGGTGATAATCTTCACGCCCGCCTCGCGCGCCGTTTCGGCCATGGTCTGCACAATCTGGCGCAGCTTGTCCATGGGATAGCCCTCTTCGAGGATAAAGCCGCACGACAGGTAGCGCACGTTAGCGCCCGAGGTCGCGACGTCGTTGACGGTTCCGCATACGGCGAGGCGGCCGATATTGCCGCCGGGGAAGAACTGCGGCGTTACCACAAAGCTGTCGGTCGACATGGCGATTCGCTCGCTTGCGGGCAGCGCGGCGACACCAGCATCGTTGCCCGCAAGCAGCTCGGGCGACCCAAAGGCATCCAGAAAGACCTCATCGATAATGCGCTTCATCATCTGGCCGCCGGAGCCGTGGCCCAGCAGGACAGTGCTATCGGTGGCAGTACGGGACATATCGAAAACTCCAATCGTGGGTGGTGTCAGCATGCGGGCGCGTCCGGGTTAGTCGCGGTAGCGGTAGTACGCCGCGCAGCTGCCTTCGGAGCTCACCATGCACGGGCCGACGGGGTGCTCGGGCGTGCAGGTGCGGCCAAACAATGGGCAGTCGCTCGGCGTGATGGCACCGCGCAGCACGTCGCCGCAGCGGCACCCGCGCGGCTCGACCGTCGCCTCAATGGGCACGTCAAAGCGGGCGCCGGCATCAAAGCGCGCGAATTCGGGTCGGATGGAAAGACCCGAGTTGGCAATCGGTCCCAGCCCGCGCCACGTGGTGTCGCACGGCTCAAACACCTGCTCGACCAGCTGGCGTGCCACGGGGTTGCCGTCAGCGTTGACGCCACGGCGGTAGGCGTTGTCGATTGCGGGCCTGTGCTCGACAACCATCTGGACCAGCATGCTGATGCCCTGCAAGATATCGACCGGCTCAAATCCCGTGACCACGCCGGGGGTCTCGAACTCATCGACCAAAAACCTAAAGGGTGCCAGGCCCGTGATGGTAGCGACGTGACCAGGCAGGATAAAGCCGTCGATGGTCGTCTCGGGGTCGTTGGAGATCGCACGCAGAGCCGGCGGCGTGGTCTTGTGAGCACAGTAGACCGAGAAGTTCTGGAGCCCGCGCGCGTCGGCCTCCAGGATAGCGGCGGCAATGGTGGGCGTTGTGGTCTCAAAGCCGACGCCCATAAAGATGACCGGGCGTTCGGGATTTTGCTTGGCAATGTCGAGTGCGTCGAGCGGAGAGTAGACGATGCGGATGTCGCGCCCCGCCGCCTTTTGCGCGGCAAGCGAGGTGGACGATCCGGGCACGCGCATCATGTCGCCAAAGGTGGTGATGATGGCGCCGTCCATGTTGGAAAGCGCGATTGCGTGATCGATGTCGCGGTTGGCGGTGACGCAAACGGGGCACCCCGGGCCGCTTAGCAGTTTGAGTCCCGTCGGCATAATGGAGCGAAAGCCATAGCGGCCAATGCTCACGGTATGCGTACCGCAGACTTCCATAAGGTTGATGCTGCGGTTGCCGACAAGCTCGTGAATACGATCGATGAGCTCGCGAGCCAGCTTGGGGTCGCGAAATGCCGAAAAATCGATACCGGAGCGAACCGGCTGCGCCGCCGCCACTAGTATGCCTCGGCCGGGTTGGTGGCGAGCTGGTCCTCTTCGGCCAGCTCGGCCATGGCATTGACGAGTTCGAGTGTCTCTTGGGCTTCCTGCTCGTCGACAATCTGAATGCCAAAGCCGGCGTGCACGAGAATATAGTCGCCTACCTGTGCCGTCGGCACGAGGCGCAGCGAAACGGGGCGCTCGATGCCCATCATGTCGACGGTCGCCTTAAGGTCGTCGTCGCGTTTGACCACTTTACCGGGAACGGCAAGGCACATAATGTTCCCCTTTTATACGTTTTGCGCTGGATAGGCGCCTAATTACCCATCAGTTGATGGTAGCGCTCGCGGGGGTCACGAGCAAACGCGTTACACCTGTGAGACGGCGGCGCGCAGGCTGGCAAAACAGCCTATCGCGATGCTGCCTGCGCGAGGCGAGCGCGAGCGATGGCGGCCTGACCGTAGGCGATGCAGCCGTCGTTGACGGGCACGACGTGGGGGACCAAGACGGCAAGACCGGCGTCTTTGAGTTCGTGGGTAAGGAGCTGAAGCAAAAGCCGGTTCATGAACACGCCGCCCGAGAGCGCGACGGTATCGAGGCCTTCGCGCTCACAGATCTCGCGTGCGGTTCGTGCCGAAGAGCGCGCGATGGCGATATGGAGCTCGAGCGCGAGCCTGTCGGCCGGCGCGCCTGCCTCGATTCCATTCAGAAGAGCTTCGATGAGCGGTTGGGGGTCCAAGATGGGGGAGTCGTCGGCAGACGTGAATACGCCTGTATGATTGCCGTCGAGACGAACGGGCTTACCGCCGAGCGCGCGCCAGGCGGCGGCTTCGAGTTCTATGGCGGGTTCGCCCTCGTAGGTTGCCTTGCCGCAGATGCCCAGAATTGCTGCCGCGGCATCAAAGAGACGCCCCATGCTGCTGGTACGCGGACTGTTGATGCCGCGCTCGATCATGGTGGCTGTCACGCTGCGCGTTTGCTCGTCGAGGGTGTCCAATAGCCCCGCGGCACCCGGGTGCTCGAGCAGGCCGAGCCTGCTCAGCAGGGCAAAGGCATTGCGCCGGGCATCGCGCACGGATGCGGCACCGCCTGGCAGCGCCCAGGTGCGCAGGTGCGCGGCGCGCTCAAAGCCGCCAAGGCCGGCGACAAGGAACTCGCCGCCCCAAATGGTCCCATCGGTGCCGGCGCCGGTGCCGTCAAAGGCGATGCCAAGGACACGCGCGTCGGTTGCAAGCCGGCCTGCGACAATCGCCTCTGCCATTACGCTCGCGATGTGCGCATGATGATGTTGGACTTCGATAAGCGGCAGATTGTGCTCCCGTGCCTGTTCGCGCGCCCACTGGCTCGACAGATAGCTGGGATGCATGTCGCATGTCAAGGCGGCGGGCGTCAGATCGAAGAGGTTTTCTAGACGTGCACGGGCGGCGCTCCAGGCATCGAAGGTCGCACCGTTTTCGACATCGCCGATATGCTGCGACACAAAACAGGTTGCCTCGCCGTTCGTCCCTTCGCGCGTGAGCGCGATCGTAGCTTTTTGCTGCGGCCCGCAGGCGAGCACGCAGGGTGCAGTGCCGTCGAGCGCCGGCAACGGCAACGGCCGAGGCGCATATCCGCGAGCGCGGCGCACGGGCGTAACGGCGCCGTCGACCACACGTACCACGGAATCATCGTAGCGTGAGAAAATCGCGCGGTCGTTGCCGAGCAGCGCGTCGGCAATGCCGGCGGCAACGAGGTGTTCCCAAGCAAGGCCGTCATCAGTTTCAATCGGTTCCTCGCTCAGGTTTCCGCTGGTCATGACCAGCGCGTGCATGTCATGCGACGCGGCGGCTGCAAGCAGCAGATGCTGAAGCGGTGTATAAGGGAGCATGACGCCGAGCTCGGGTAGATCGTGCGCGACGGATGGCGCGAGTGTAAGGGCGTCGGGGGAATCTTCCTCGCCAGCAGCACACCGGCGCAACAGCACGATGGGGCGGATGCTGCCGGTTAGCAAGCCGCGCTCGACATCATCGACATGGCACAGGCGTTCAGTATCGGCAAGGCTGCGCACCATAACGGCAAGCGGCTTGTTGCTGCGGCGCTTGCGACGGCGCAGCTCGACCACCGCCTGCTCATTGGCGGCGTTGCAGGCTAGATGGAATCCGCCCAGGCCCTTGATGGCGACAATACCGCCGCCTGCCAGCAGCTCGATGCAGCGTTCGATGATGGCATCGCTGGCCTCGCGCGTGGAGCCGACGGCTGGTGTTGCGTCGACCGCCGTTGGCACAACACCGTGGTCCGCCTCGCGCCAGGTAATATGTGGCCCGCAGTCAAAGCAGGCATCGGGCTGCGCATGAAAGCGCCGGTCAAGCGGGTCGCCATACTCTGCAGCGCACTCGGGGCACATGGGAAAGCAATCCATCGACGTGGCCGCTCGGTCATAAGGCAGCGACCGGATGATGGTAAAGCGCGGCCCGCAGTTGGTGCAGTTGATAAAGGGGTAGTGATAGCGTCGGTCGGCGGGGTCGAACAGCTCGCGCAGGCAGTCGTCACAGGTGGCGATATCGGGGGAGACGAGCGTCGTGTGCATGGTCTGATCCTGCGATGCTACGATACGAAAGGCCTGTTCATCGTCGGTATCCCAAACGTGGGACTCCAGGTCTGCAACAGCGACATGCTCAACGCGGGCTGCGGCCGGCGCGTGCTCCGACAGCGCGGTGACAAATTCGTCGAGCGCCTCGCTCAAAGCATGCGCCTCGATGTGTACGCCATCGCCCGCGTTGAGCACCCAGCCGTAGATGCCATGCGCCATAGCCTCGCGATACACAAATGGCCGCATGCCGACGCCCTGCACAATGCCCGTTACATGGATATGCACATGTCGCATGCGACCCTCCTTCGTTGAAACCTGTCCCTTTTTGGCAGGTGCGCTGCGGGAAATCCCGTTACAGCCCCAGGCTCTGCTTGGTTGCGGCGCAGGTGAGCTCGCCGTGCTTAACGCCGCGCAGCCCCAGCAACCGGTCGGCCAGCTCGTAGACACGCTCGCCGCGACCCTTGAGCGCCAGAATCTCCAGGCAGTTGTGGTGGTCCAGATGCACATGCATGGTCGAGACAATCTCGTCGGTGTAGTCGTGCTGCACCTCGTCCAGACGGCGCGTCAGATCGCCGGTATGGTGGTCATAGATCATGGTGAGCGAACCGATGACCTGCTCGTCGGGCGTGCGCATCTGCTCCTTGGCGATCGAGGCGCGAATCAGATCGCGTACGGCCTCGGATCGGTTAGCCACGTCACCGCGGCGCGCGATCTGCTCGTCAAAGCGGCGCAGCAGGTCGTCGGGCGCGGTGACCGAAAAGCGGACCAGCTCGGAGCTGGAGCCGCTGCAGCGGCAGCTCGCATCGTCGTCCGCACCGTGATCGTGCTCGTGCTCGGTCACGTTACACCAGTTTCACAGAGCCGACGGAGTTGTGATCTGCCTCGATGGCCTCCTCGTAGCCTTCGAGCGCATCGTGTGCCTCGTGCAGCGCAGACATGGCGGCTTCGAGCTTGGCGCCAATGCGCTCCATGTCAAAGTTCTCGGTCGCATGCAGCAGCTGATGGCTCCACTCGTGAGCGAGCTCAATGGTGTCGTCGACCTGCTTGACGCTCATGGCAAGCTGGCTCATGTTCATTCCGACGTCATGCATGGGGAGTCTCCTTTTGTACGGGGCGATATGGTGGTTCAGATTCTACTACGCCCGCCTTGGGCGCCGCCGCATAAGAAAACGGGTGCGAGTCCGTCTGACCCGCACCCGTTCACTGGGGGCTGTTTGTGTCTACCATACTATCCGTGGTCGCGTGCCTTGCGTTTGGCACTCCGGCGAGCGGTGCGAAACCGCTCATGGACGGCAGGCAAGTAACAAGCGTATTACAGATGTTTCTCCAGCAGTGCCTGAAGTCTTGCCTTGGGTAAGGCGCCAATCGAGCGGTCGACCTCCTCGCCGTTCTTAAAGACGATCAGCGTGGGGATGCTCATGACGCCAAACTTCATAGCCAGGTCCTGGTTGTCGTCGACGTTGCACTTGGCCACAGCCAACTTGCCGGCCAGCTCGTCGGCAACCTCGTCTACGATGGGCGAGAGCGAGCGGCAGGGGCCGCACCACGGGGCCCAAAAATCAACCAGTACGGGCAGGCTATCGTTGACGACAGCGCCGAAGTTCTCGGGGGTAATCTGCTTAATGTCAGCCATGGTGACCTCCATAATACGACGCGGCTCGGCCGCGTAAAACTCAGTACGACCGTGCTTATACCCAGCGGCCCGCAAAGCAACCACTCGCGGGCGGCTCTTTTATATAATGGTGGGCACGCAAACGATTGGAGAGCGCATGCCCACGTCACAAAGCCAGAAAAAAGAAGCCATCGCTCAGGCGACCGAGCAGGAGCTCGCGTCGCTTGCAGATCGCGGTGTGCGCATCGCGGGCAACGCGTGCTCGCCGATTGTGCTGGTCAAGGGCGATTTGGATGAAGCCGAGTGCTCGGGCGGCGAGCTGGCTGCCGGCGCGGATGGCGCCGCGTTGCGCAAGGCGCTCGGCGCTATCGGATATGCCCCCGAGGATTTTTGCGTGCTGGCAAGCGTTGCCGGCGCGGGCGACGGAGCGGTCGCGGCGGGCAAGGCCCTGACGTGCGACCTGTTCCGCGAGGCGCTGGAGACCTTAGACCCCGAGGCGGTGCTGCTGCTGGACAACAGCGCGGCCGATGTCATGCGCGAGACCTATGCCGATATGCTTGTGGCGATTGATGACTTTGACACTGCCATGCTCAAGCCCGGCCTGGTCGCCCATGTGCAGGGGCGCCGCGTGCTGGCGCTCGACGGTTTTGAGGCGGCGCTCACCGACAAGGCCGCCAAGCAGCGCATGTGGGCCTACATCAAGCAGCTGACCCCGGCGGCTGCACCGCTGTAGCGAGGCTGGCGGCAGCCCCTACATCACGGCGCGCAGCTCAAACCGGTCGCCGTTAATGCGGAACTGGCAGTTGCCGTTCATGCGCTCGACGGCAAGCTTAATGCTCTTGGTGCCAAAGCCGTGCCCAGTGTGCTGAGCCACGGGCATGCCGTCGACCATGTGCGGCGCACGGCCAAACGTGTTGGAAACCAGCAATAGAAGCTGACCGTCTTCGTAGCGAAGGTCCAGGTCGACAAACCGCTTGCCTTCGGGGGCGGCGCTCGCCGCGGCGATGGCATTGTCCAGGGCGTTCGATACCACACTGAATAGATCGACATCGCCCACGTGGACGGTTTCGGGCACGGCGGCGCGCAGGTTGGCGGTGATGCCGTGCGCGTTGATGTCCGCGGAAAGCGACGAGAGCGCAATGTTGACCGTTTCGTTGGCGCAGTAGCGGCGCACGGCGGTGCGGTCGTTGGTCTCGCAGAGCGCGTCGATGCGCTCGAGCGCCTCATCGGTGTGACCCTCTTCGATCAGGGCCGCTAGACCGCGCAGGTAGTGGCGCATGTCGTGACGGAGAACCGAGAGCTCGCGTCCGGACTGGCGCCAGGCTTCGAGCTCTTTGATGGCCGCGCTGTCGCGGGTCGCGAGCATCCAGCGCTCGCGCTCGGCGATTTCCTTTGCCTCGTATTCGCGAAGGTAGACGGCAAGAAACATAAGGTAGAAGGCGCAGAGGGCGAACGCCAAAAACTCAACGGTTACCACCGAGCCCGAGTGGAAGAGCGTGGTGTAGACGTTGGTGGCGTAGTCGAAGATGTAGTAGACGAGCGGCAGGATGAGCAGAATTTCCAGCTCGGTGGGGCTTTTGATCGCCAGGCGGGGGCCAATGTCGCTTGCCCAATGCAACAAGACGGCAAAGACGCCGAGCGTGGTGATGACGCGCGCCGCGTAGTACGCGACCTGCGAATCGGTGGCGGCGAGCGCGGCGATGCCCATCCAGTTGCTAAACTGGCAGCTCAGGTAGGCACTGGT
Source organism: uncultured Collinsella sp. (assembly GCA_902490445.1). Taxonomy (GTDB): domain Bacteria; phylum Actinomycetota; class Coriobacteriia; order Coriobacteriales; family Coriobacteriaceae; genus Collinsella. The sequence continues at coordinate 38,859 of CABUDZ010000002.1, read as the reverse complement.
AACGCCCAGGATGGCGAGCAGCGGACTCAGGCGATAGCGTACGCACAGGTAGACGACAAGCGGCAGATGCACGACGAGCGGATAGGCCTGTCGGGCGAAAAGCTCGCCGCCGACGGCATTGGCGAGGCCGAATGCGCATCCGGTTGCGGCGCCGACCCCCACCAGCTCGAGCGAATGGCGGCCGTTGATCTCGACGCCGCACAGAGCCGCCGAGGCAAAGACGCCAAAGAGCAATGTCGTCGCATGGTGGATTGCCCAAAGTACCAGTTCTGCCGAGGAAAGCATCAGCGCCTCCCGCCCTCGAACCGTGCCGCAAAGTAGGCATCCTGGAATCCCTGCTTGCAGCTGCGCGCCAGCGGGATGCACGCGCCCGAGCGCATGACGATATCCGTGCGGTTAAAGTGGTCGATGTTGCGCAGATTGACCTGGTAGCTGCGGTGGCATTTAAAGAAGGTCGCGTTTTGGGCCAGTCGGTCCTCGATGCTGCGGAACGGCTCGAGCGCCTCGATATCGCGGCCATCGCGCAGGTGGAAGATCACGTGCTTGTTGCGAGCCTCGGCATATTCGATATCGGATAGGCGCAGGGCATGGTAGCCAAAGGACGTCTTGATGACGAGCTCATCGGTCGCTGCCGGACGCAGGCTCGACAGCTCGTCGAGCAGTTGCGCCACGCGCTCGTAGGCCACGGGTTTGAGCAGGTAGTCGAAGGCGCGGACTTCGTAGGACTCAAGCGCGAACTCGGGCGATGAGGTGAGGAACACCAGGCGCACGGCGGTGTCGGATTGGCGCAGCTCCCGTGCGGTGTCCATGCCGTTGACGAGCGGCATGATCATGTCGAGCATGATAATGTCGGCGCGCGATGCGGCATGTCGTGCCAGCAGGTCTTCGCCGCGCGTAACGAGTGCAACATCGACCGCCGTACCCGTCTCGGCCGACCAGCGGTTGATCATGCGGTGCAGGTTATCTAGAAAGGCGACGTCGTCGTCGCAGGCGATGATTTTGAGCATATTGGGCCCCCTTAGTACCTCGATTTTGCCACATCGTGCACGCGCCGCTCGCGGGGGTGCGTTCCATTTGCGCCCCACGGTACGCAACTCGCGCCGAGCGGCAGGGTGTCAAAACATGCGGTTGCACAATACCAGGTGGATATATATGTCAATTTGAGCTGACGGCTGGCGAGGGAGCATGCCGGCCGCCAGCGCCAAGCGATATCGGACATCGCGAAAGCATAGGGGTAAGGGAGCTGAACGATGAAGGGAAAGAAGATGGGGAGGCGCGCTGTGCTGACGCGCCTGCTGGGTATCGCAACCGTGGCATGCGCGCTCGTGGCGACGCCGGCGGTGGCAAGCGCCGAGACGCAGGTCATGCCCGACGGGGTGAAGGCGGAGGTACTTTCGCTTACGCAGGCCAACAACAAGCCCGTCCAAATCACCGAGCCGGGCAGCTACGTACTTAAGACGGCCGAAGGCGAGGTCACGCCTTCTTTGGGCTACACCATCGACGCGCCGAGCGCGACCCGAATTAACCCTGTAAGGGTCTACATCGATGGCACGGTCTACGTGAACGATAAGATTAACTGGCGGGTTGAGCAAACTTGATGGCTGTTCAACATCAAACAGGGTAGCAATATGCCCTCAATGTTGCACGAAGCGCCAGCTGCAACATAAACGGCGGCGATTCGCGAGCGGACGGATCGTCGCGCGTTTCGCGGCAGCGAGCAGTCGCTTGGTATCCAACTGGCAAATGACGAGCTCGCGAAACTGCTCGAGGTCCCTCTCGCCGAGCCCCTCTTCAATCTGAGGGGCAGGTATCGCGATCAATTCAACAAGCCGCTGTACGTGGGGCAGCAATATATCATCGGGTCGCGATACACCTTTTCGATGTAGCGTCGCGAAGGGCGCCCTTCGCCGTTGCGGCGCACGAGTGGATTCAGGAGAACCATCATCATGGTCCAAGGAGCCTTCCCTTCAAAGCCGTCATCTTCGATATGGACGGCGTCATCGTCGATACCGAGGCGTATTACCAGATCGAGCAGCGCGAGTTCTTCGAGGAATTCGGCATCGAGGTGAGCGACGAGGAGCTGTTGACGACCGTGGGCGCCTCGTTCCAGTCGTTCCAGCGCTCCCTCGTCGACTGGTTGGGCCGCATCGGGCGCGTGGTGACGCCGGACGAGGCCCTGCGCATCTATCGGGATTGGAAGAACGGGCGCGAGGTCGATTACGCCGCACTGATGAATCCCGGCGTGCACGAGGTCTTGGCGGGTCTCAAAGAGCGCGGCGAGCGCCACACGCACGCCGCGCGCTCGTTTTCGGCAAACGCTTTCCTTCTCGGAAGGGAAAAGCCGGGTATAGAACCCGTCCCATCGCCGCTGTTATCATAGCTAGGCGAAAGGAGGTCAAAGCCGATGGACGTGCAGCTGGCGCGATTTGCGCTCCACATCATGGAGCACGAGGGCATCAAGCCCGCTGAGCTTGCCGAGGCGTTCGGCGTGAGCGTTCGTACCGTGCGCAACCATGTGCAGGCGGTCAATCGCAGCCTTGAGGGCGTCGCGTCTATCGACCTTGCGCGCGGGCGGGGCTATACCGTTTCCGTCGCCGACGAGCAGGCGCTTGATGCGATATTCGAGCAGGCGCGCAAGCAGCGGCGTGCGTCGTTGCCCCAGACGGCCGAGGCCCGCGTCTCCTATCTCCTCAACGATTTGCTCTCGCGTAGTGATTACATCGCCATCGACACACTGGCGAGCGTCCTTTATGTATCCCGGACGAGCATATCGAACGATTTGAAACAGGTCGAGGAGCGCTTGGCGCAGTTTGGCCTCGCCATCGACAGGCGCAGCCATCATGGCATCAAGGTCATCGGATCCGAGATGGCCAAGCGTCTGTGCCTCGCGAGCCTCGCCATGGAGGGCTCGGATGAGCTGAAGGGCGCGGCGCGCCTCTCGGTCGACGCCGAGGCGTATCGTGCGCTGTTCGACGTGGTTTCCGATTGCGTCGACGACGTGACGACCGAGGAACGCTTCGCCATCAACTCGGTCGCCTACCGCAACCTCATCACGCATATCGTCATCGCTTTGTTGCGGATACGCGAAGGTTGCTATGTGCCCATGGAGGGCGAGCAGCTCACCGAGATTCGGAAGTCCCCGAGTTTCCCGATTGCCCGGCGCATCTCCGATGCCATCGGCGCACGCACCGGCGTCGTTTTGCCCGACGAGGAGGTCGCCTATATCGCCATCCATCTGGCGGGCAAGCGCCTGCTCGGGGATTTCGATGCCGGGGATGATCAGGAGGCGGGGCTTGTCATCTCGGATGAGGTGTGGGATGTCGTGACGGGCATGCTCGACGCGGTGTGGCGCACGTTCCGATTCGACTTGAGGCACGATTTGGAGCTGCGCATGAATCTCGCGCGCCATCTCGTGCCGCTCGAGGTGCGCTTGCATCACCATCTGCATCTCGATAATCCCATCTTGGGGGACATCAAGTCGCGTTTTCCGCTTGCCTATTCCATGGCCGTCGAGGCGGGCTCCTCGTTGGCGGCGCATTATGAAGCTGAGCTTTCCGAGGAAGAGATTGGCTACATCGCTCTCTCCTTCGCCTTGGCGCTCGAGCGCCAAAAGACCGATGCCCCCAAGAAACGCATTCTGGTGGTCTGTGCCTCGGGCTCGGGCAGCGCCCGGCTGCTGGAGCACCGCTATCGTCAGGAGTTCGGTTCGTACGTCGAGCATATCGAGACATGCGATGCCGCCCACGTGCGCTTCGTCGACTTCTCGCGCATCGACTATGTGTTCACGACGGTTCCGCTTGCCGAGGAGGTGCCGGTCCCGGTACGCCAAGTGGGCTATTTTCTGGACGCGGCAGAGGTGAGCGACGTGCGTGAAATCCTGCTTTCCGATTCGCGGCGGTCGGATGCCCGCCCGCTGTTCTGCGAGGAGCTTTTTCTGCCGCATGCGTCGTGCTCGACGCCCGAGGAGGCAATCGAGCTGCTGGTCGGCAAGGCCTCGCGCGTCTACGACCTTTCGCCCGATTTCCTCGATTTGGTGTATCGCCGCGAGCAGACGGCTCCGACGGCATTCGGCAACCGGGTCGCCATGCCGCACCCGCTCGAAGCGGCGAGCACGCAGAGCTTCGTGGCCCTCGCCCTCACCGACGAACCCATCATCTGGGGAGGTCGCGAGGTGCAGGCGGTGTTCCTCGTCTCAATCGCCCGCAATGCGACCGACGTCTCCGAGGGCTTCTTCTCGGCGATGTCTGAGCTGGTTTTGAGCGAGGCGTTCATCGACCGCCTGCTTTCCGAGCGCTCTTGGCAGACGCTCATCGAGTTGGTCGATCCCATCGAGTCGTGCTCCGCACGATAGCCCATACGTTTTCCATTGAGATATTTGCAAACCGAGAGGGAGGTGAAAACCATGGCAGAGGAGGAACAGAGCACCGAGATGATCTCCTTCGGCATCATCGCTTCGGCGGGTCAGGCGCGCAGCCTCGCCTTCGAGGCGCTGAAGAAGGCCAAGGAGCATGATTTCGAGGCGGCGAAGGCCCTGCTCGAGCAGAGCAAGGAGGCCGCGCTCGAGGCCCATCACGTGCAGACCCAGCTTCTTTCCAAGGAGGCTTCGGGCGACCATACCGTCGTCGACGTGATGCTCGTGCACGCCCAGGACCATCTCATGACCTCGATGCTCGCGCAGGAGCTGGTCGAGGAGATCGTGAATGTGTATCGCGAGCTCGACGCGACGCGCGCCGAGTAATGCGGGCGGGATGGCGCGCTCAAGGCCGCCGTCTTTGTTGATACGACCGTTATGCAAGGAGAATCAAAACAATGAAGGTATTGCTGGTTTGCGCCATGGGGATGTCCACGAGCATTCTCATGAAGAAGCTTGAGAAGTATGCCGCTGAGCAGGGGATCAATTTCAGCATCGCCGCCCAGAGCGTCAACACGTACAAGACGGTCTGCCATGAGTATGACTGCATCCTCATGGGTCCGCAGATTTCCTATCAGAAGGACAACATCGCCGCCGAGTCCGGCATGCCGGTCGCCGTCATTCCGCCGACCGATTACGGCACGGGCAACTGCGCCAATATCATGAAGCTCGTCGAGTCTCTCGTCCAGGGCTAGATACCCGTCTCGATCGAAGAGAAACGGAACACCAATGTCCAAACTTGACAACCTGTATCAATCCCCAGTGATGATGAAGCTGCAGGAATGGGGCGGCAAGCTCCAGGCCAACAAGGCCCTGTCCGCCATCAGCGGTGGCATGATGGCGGCCATGGCGGTCATCCTCGCCGGCGCCATCTTCACCGTCGTCGCCACGCTGCTGGATATCGTAGGCGTGCTCGAGACGACCGACGCCACCTATATGTGGCTCACCACGCCCTATAACATGACCATGGGCATCCTGGGCGTCGTCGTGGCCTTCGCCGTGGGCTACATCTACTCCAAGAACTTGGAGATGGAGGGCGCGCTGGCGAACGGCATCGTCACCATGATTCTCTTCCTGCTCGTGTGTGCTCCCGTTCAGAGTGTCACCCTGCAGGATGGCTCGACCATGAGAGTGCTCGCCACCACCTACCTTGGCGGCACCGGTCTCTTCACCGCGCTCATCATCCCGCTGGTTTCGGTCAAGATCATCGATTTCTGCCAGAAGCATCACGTGAGCCTCAAGATGCCCGACGCGGTTCCGCAGTTCCTTTCGGACGCTTTCGCGACCCTCGTGCCGCTCGTCATCTGCATCCTGCTCTGGCATGGTCTCAACACACTTGCCCAGATGACCATCGGCGTCGTGCTCCCGGGCGCCATCGCCGGTATCCTGTCCATCCCGCTGACGCCCCTCATGTCGGTGCCCGGCATGTTCGTGCTCGCGTTTGTGTGCCAGCTGCTCTGGAGTCTCGGCATCCACGGCGCGATGGTGCTCTCTCCGGTCATCATGGCCCCCATGATCCAGTTCTACACCCAGAACGCCGAGCTCGTCGCCTCCGGCCAGGCTGCCATGTTCGCTCCGATCGCCCTGTATGGCGTCATGTCTTGCTGCGGTGGTAGCGGCAACGTGCTGCCGCTCGCCGTGCTTTGCATGCGTTCCAAGTCCGAGCAGCTTCGCGCTGTGGGCAAGGCCGGTATCGTTCCTGCGGTGTTCAACATCTCCGAGCCCATGGCGTTCGGTACTCCCATCATCTATAACCCCATCATGGCCATCCCGTTTATCCTGAACCCCATGATCATCATGTTCTTTGCCTATATCGGCTACTCGCTCGATTTCTTCCAGCCCGGCCACCTGCTCATCATGACGCAGCTGCCGATCATCATGCAGAGCTTCATGCCCTCCCTTGCGTGGCAGAACCTCTTCATTGCCCCTATGGCCTTCGTCATCGCCTTCTTGGTCTACCTGCCGTTCGTGAAGGTGTATGACCATCAGCTGTGCGAGAAGGAGGCTGCCGAGAAGGCCGCTTCCGAAGCGTAGGGACCATCTTGGCGCATGTGCGCATGTGCCCCGCTCTCTGCGGGTGACTTGTGATTGGGGCGCGGCTCTTCGAGTCTCGCCCCTCGTTGTATTTGGAGGTGTTCCATGGGTAGATTTCCCGATGGATTCTTGTGGGGCGGCGCCATCTCGGCCAATCAGATCGAGGGCGCATGGGATGTGGACGGCAAGGGCGTCTCGGTGCCTGACGTGTGCACGGCCGGTTCGCATAAGTTCGACAAGCGCATCACGCCGACCCTTGAGCCGGACACGTTCTATCCGAGCCACGAGGCGTGCGATTTCTACCATCGCTATCGCGAGGACATCGCGATGCTCACGGAGATGGGCTTCAAGGCGTTGCGGCTCTCGATTGCGTGGACGCGCGTCTTCCCTACGGGGGAGGAGGCGGAGCCCAACGAGCTCGGTCTGGCGTTCTATGATCGCGTGTTCGACTGCTGCCGCGAGCACGGCATCGAGCCCATCGTGACGCTCAACCATTATGAGATGCCCTATGCGCTGGCGAGCAAGTACAACGGCTGGGCCGGCCATGAGCTCATCGCGTGCTTCGAGCGCTTTTGCGCCTGCGTGTTCGAGCGCTATCGGGGCAAGGTGCGCTACTGGCTCACGATGAACGAGATGAATACGGGCATCGGTCGCGGCGGGGCCGTGCTCAACTTGAGCACCGTCCGCGGGTACGAGGGGCCCATCAACGGCCTGCCCGATAACCCCGCCGAGCGCTTCCAAGCGCTGCACCATATGCTCGTCGCTGCCGCGCGCGTGACGGCTCTGGCCCACGAGCGCTATCCCGAGTACCGCATCGGCTGCATGTCCTCGTTTGCGCTCATGTACCCCTATACCTGCGATCCCGATGACGCGGTGCTCGTGCAGCAGCGCATGCGCGTGGCCAATTGGTTCTGCTCCGATGTTCAGGTGCGAGGATACTATCCCAGCTACATGAGGCGCCACTTTGCCGAGAAGGGCATCGAGGTCGCGATGGAGCCGGACGACGCCGAGACGCTCGCGCGCGGCACGGTCGACTTCGTCACGTTCAGCTACTACATGTCGGTCTGCCTCTCCGCGCATCCCGAGAAGCTCGAGATGACGGGCGGCAACTTCGCCTTCGGCGCAAAGAATCCCTACCTCAAGACGAGCGACTGGGGTTGGCAGGTCGATCCGGTGGGCCTGCGCTGGTCGCTGAATGCCATCTGGGATCGCTATCAGAAGCCCGTCATGCTCGTGGAGAACGGCTTGGGTGCCTACGATACGGTCGAGGAGGACGGTTCCATCCACGACCCGTACCGCATCGAGTATTTGCGCCAGCACATCGAGCAGATGGCCGAGGCGGTGGCCGACGGCGTCGACCTCATGGGTTACACCTCGTGGGGCCCCATCGACTTGGTGAGCGCCTCGACCGGCGAGTTCGCGAAGCGCTACGGTTTCATCTACGTCGATCGCCACGATGACGGAACGGGCACCTTCGAGCGCAGCCGCAAGGACTCGTTCTATTGGTACCAGCGCGTGATCGAGACGAACGGCGAGGATCTCGGCGGGGAGGTCTCCCATGCGTGAGGTGCGGTTGGGCATTTCCCTCTACCCGGAATTCGCCTCTGCCGAGGCGTGCCGAGAATACCTGCGCCTCGCCGCCCGTCACGGCTATCGCGTGCTGTTCGTGGCGCTGCTCGGCGTCCGCGATGAACGCGATGAAGTCACGGCACGTTACCGGGCTTTGACCGACGAGGCGCATGCGCTCGGCTTCGAGGTGTTCTGCGACGTGAACCCTTCGGTTCTTGCGCGATTCGGCGTGAATGCGAGCGTTTTGCGCGGCAAGCTCGATCTGGGATTTCTCCAGGAGATAGGCTGCGATGTCATGCGTCTCGATCTCGGTCTCTCCGAGATGGAGGAGGCGTTTCTCACGCGCAACGAGGCGGGCATCGGGGTGTGCCTCAACGCCTCGGCAAACGCGTGCGACCACATCGGGGCGCTGCTCGCGAGCGGTGGGGAGCCGGCGCGCATCGTAGGCTGCCATAACTACTATCCGCATCGCTACACGGGTCTGACGCTCGAGTATTTTCTGACCTGCTCGCGTCGGTGGAAGGAGCGCGGGCTTCCACTCCAGGCATTCGTGTCATCGCAGGAGCCGGAGGCCTTCGGCCCGTGGCCGGCATGCGACGGTTTGCCTACGCTTGAGATGCATCGCGATCTGCCCGCCGCCGTGCAGGCCCGTCACCTCGTGCAACTCGGCTGCGTGGATGACATCATCGTGGGCAACTGCTTTGCGAGCGAGCGCGAGCTTGCGGCAATCGCTGCGGGCGTCGCAGCCCCGATGGCGTTCACCTTGCATCGCGCTCCCGGTTTGCCGAAGGAGCTTGAGCGGCGCCTGCGCCTCGGCCTGTCGTGTCGTCCCGAGCAAAACGGCTATCTCGTGCGCACCGTCGAGAGCCGGATGGTGAAAGGGGAGGTCGCTCCCTTCAACACGGTCGATATCCGGCGGGGCGATGTGCTCGTGGACAACGACGGTTACGGCCAGTATGCCGGCGAGGTTCAGATTGCGCTCGCGGCCATGGAAAACAGCGGGCGGACGAATGTGGTGGGGTATATCGATGGCGCGGAGCTCATGCTGCTCGACGGCCTGCGTGCGGGCACGCGCTTCACGTTCAATGTGGTCTAACCGTCCGGACTGCGGCGGGGCGGTTAATCGAGTTGCGCGATGCGCCGCCCCGCGCATCTGCTGATTACAATCGCAAGAGACGCACGCTCGTCTCCGCAAGAGCGGGGGCGAGCGTTTGCGTAGAGGTGCCGCGGATCTCGGCGAGCAGGGAGAGCGTGTGGGCGAGCGAGGCTTCCAGCTCTGCGGCGGAGCAGGGGGCATCGAGCCATGCGGGCGCATCCGTCTCCAAGAGCAGTGCGTCTTCCGGCAGTTGGCGCGCGTAGGCGCGCCCGCGCCTGGTCGCGAGCATGCACTCGTTGACCGAGACGAGGCACCCGAGCGCGCGCAGGCGGTTCAAGTCCTCGCCGCTGCCCGAAAACCAGTGGAAGATGCAGGTCGCGTGCGCGGGGAGGCCGTGGCGCTCGAGGATGTCGAGCGCTTCTGTGGCGGCGTGCACGGCATGGATGGACACGACGCGGCCCGCGCGCGGCTGCGCGGCGCAGGCGGCCACGATGCGGTCGAAGGCGCAGAGCTGCGCCGCGCGCGTCGATGCATGGGCGCGCGAGAAGTCGAGCCCGACTTCGCCCACGAATTCGTGGGCGGCGGCTTGGGCGGCCGCCCACGCAGCCGTCTTCTCGCCGGCAGGGCCCGCCTCGATGCGCCAGGGATGGAGCCCGGAAGCGACACGCACGTTGGGTGCCGCGGCGAAGCGCTCGCACGCTGCCGGGTACTCGGACGGTGCGAGCGTGGCGTCGAGCAGGGCGATACCGCGTTGCCGTACGGCGGCTGCGACTTCTGGGCCGTTCGCCATGTGGCTCAGGTGGCAGTGCATGTCGACGAGGCGATAGCCCCCGCCGGGGGCGCATCCTCGCCGGAAGGATTTGCGTTCCCGCGCACCTCGGACGGAGCGTCCGCCCGCCCGCCTCGCGCGCAGCAGCTCTCGACCATCACGGGCGCCGACCAGATTCTCGTTATGGACGCGGGGCGCATCGTGGGGCGCGGGCGGCACGATGAGCTGCTGCAAAGCTGCCCGCTGTACGCCCGCATGTGGCGTGAGCATCAGGGCGCGGCAGAGGTGCTCACGGACAAAAACGTGGAAGACTGGGCGGCCATCCGCCCCGAGGAAGCGAGGTAGATGTTCGCCATCGTAAAACGCATACTCGACGTGGCGGGAAGTTTCTCGCCTGCGTCGCGACGCAGTCTCATTGTTGGCATGGTGTGCAACGTCCTAAAAGCGTTCTTCATGTCCGGGATGCTTGCCGCGGTGTGGTGGGCGCTCGAGAATCGTGACCATATGGGTGCGGATGTGGCGCTGCAGTGCCTGGGCATCCTGCTGGCGAGCGTGGCGGGCCAGTATATCTTCCAATACCTCGTGGACATCAAGATGGACGCCGAGGGGTTCCACGTCTTCCGCGACATGCGCCTGCGCGTGGGCGATCGGCTGAAGGGTGCTCCCATGGGCTATTTCTCCGAGCAGCGCCTTTCCGCCATCACCACCACGCTCACCACGACGCTGCACCAGCTGGAGGAGTTCATGACCATCTGCCTCACCGGTCTTTCGGGTAGCGTGGCGATGGCGGTCATCATGAGCTTGTATTTCATGCTGTTCGCGCCGCCGGTGGCGTTCATCACGTTCGCGGGCATCGCCATGGGGCTTGTGGTGCTCGAATGGCTGCGCCGCCGCTCCACCGCGGTGACGCGCGAGGTAACCGCCGCCCAGGAGGCCATGACCGACAAGGTGATCGAGTACGCCCGCGGGATGGCGGTGCTGCGCACGTTCGCCACGCCCGACGAGGCGCTTGCCGAGGCGAAGGCGTCTTTCGAGCAGAAGCGCCTGGCCGACTACCGTCAGGAGCAGGCGGCCCAGGGAATTCTCAAGCTCTATGCGCTGGTGTTCAATCTGGCGAGCTGCGCGGTGCTGTTCGCGGCGTGCGCCCTGTACCTCACGGGTGGGCTGCCACTCTCGTGGGCGCTCACGCTGCTCGTCGCCGCGTTCATGATCTATGGCGAGCTGATCAGCGCGAACAATAGCGCCTTTCTCACTAAGAAGATAGAGGGCGAGCTCGACCGCGTGGACGAGGTGTGCGCGGTTCCGCGTCAGGACACGACCGACGAGCCTCTTGCGCCGCGAGGTTTCGACCTGGCGATGGACGACGTGTCGTTCGGCTACGACGACCGGCGCGTCATCGACCACGTGACGCTTCGCATCCCCGAGGGCACCTCGTGCGCCATCGTGGGGCCAAGCGGGTCGGGCAAGACCACGCTGGTGAACCTGCTCGCGCGGTTCTGGGACGTCGATGAAGGATTCGTGAGCGTGGGCGGCGCGGACGTGCGTGACGGCACGGCGGAGAGCCTACTTTCGCATATATCCCTGGTGTTCCAGAACGTATGCCTGTTCAACGAAACGGTGGAGAACAACATACGGTTCGGGCGGCCGGATGCATCGCGCGATGAGGTGGTCGCCACGGCGAAGCGCGCGCGATGCCACGACTTCATCGAGCGCCTTCCGCAAGGTTACGACACGGTGCTGGAAGAGGGCGGAGCCGACCTGTCGGGCGGCGAGCGGCAGCGCATATCCATCGCGCGCGCCATCATGAAGGACGCGCCCATCGTCATCCTGGATGAGGCGACCAGCTCCGTCGACCCCGAGAATGAGCATCTGCTCATGGAGGCGATCGGCGAGCTCACGCGCGGCAAGACGCTCGTCACCATTGCCCACCGCCTGAACACGGTGCGCAACGCCGGCCAGATTCTCGTCGTGGACGCCGGCCACATCGTGCAGCGCGGCACGCACGACGAGCTCGTGCGTGAAGACGGGATCTACCGCCGCTTCATCCGCATGCGCGAAGAGGCGGCCGACTGGAGGCTGGGGGCGTAAACCGATGAACAAGCAGCGTTCCACGGAATCCTCGGAGGACTACCTGGAGGCCATCCTGCGCATCCGCTCCGAGCGCGGCTCCTGCCACAACGTGGACATAGCGTGCCTGCTGGGCTACTCCAAGGCGAGCGTCACCAAGGCGCTGGCGGGTCTGTCCACCGCCGGGCTCGCCGAGTGAATCCTGAAGTTGTCGTACCGGTGCACGTAGTCCGAGAGCCTGGCCCTCGGTATCCCGTCGGCCGACTCGTCGACGCGTTGTCGTGGGGGCAGCCCTCGGTCGACAGCGACCTCTCTATGCCGAGGGCCTCGAGCATCAGGTCGATCTCGGCGTTGTCGAACTCGCTGCCGCGGTCCGTGTGGAATACCTCGATGCCCGCGCTGCGCCGACACGGGGCAGCGGCCTCCGTTGGCCGCCATGGCCCTCACTTCCGAGCGTATACCGGCGCCGCTCGTCTTAAGACGTCGACCTCCATCCGGAGCCTGCGGTTCTCGCGCTTGGGCTCCAGGATCCGGTTCCACTCGGGCGTGCGGTTGTCGGCGGCGCGCGGCGAGCCGGTCGCGTTTATCGGCTTGACCCGCCTCTCCACGGTGCTCTTGCCGAGGCCGCACTCGTCCATGGCCTCGCGCCTGGGCTTTCCGGCGTTGTGGAGATCGACTATCTTCCTCTTGAACTCGTCGGTGAAATGCCTCGGTCTGGGGCCGGTCGAGGCCGAGCCCCCGGTCCGGCTGGGGTAGCATGTCGCTGCGGACCATTGTCTTTCCTCTCGTTGAATATCTAGGCGCTGACGATTCTAGGCGATGGCCCTCTCTTGCTTCTTACACCTCGATTGTGCGCGCTACCCCCAGCGGGCCCGGATCGAGCGATTCGGGCCCGCTTTTGGGGCCTGCCGGAAACCCGGTGGTCAAAAAGGGCCAAATATGAGTACTGTTACCAGTTTAGTGGCAGCCAAATGGCCTCAAAAATCGGTGCCAGAGGCCAAAAGTGCATCGATTTTCGTTCTTCAGAGTCGCGATCGGGCTCCAAACAAGGCGATTTTGCTGCTCTGGACCGGAAAATCGCTGCTACTAATTTGGTGACAGTACTCATATTTGGCCCTTTTTGACCACTGCCCCTTGGTCCAGGACAAAACAGGCTGCTCGAATCATGGGGCGGGTCCATTTTCGACTATCCTCAGCTTGCCAGTTCGAAAATGGACCCGCCGCATGATTGAATCTTTATTCCAACTTTACACCTGGCTTTACAGCTGTCTTGTCAGCTGTAAAGCCAGGTGTCATACTAAAGCCCCAAGATTCGCCAAAAGAGAGGGGCCTTGATGGCACAGAGCGCGAACATGGATGCATCGGAGCTTGCACGCGACATTGCGGCCGGCCTGGCATCGGCAACGACGGCAACGGAGCGCGCGGCATTGGTGCCCGCAGAGCTCGTCGAGGCTATTCAGCAACTAAAAACCCAACGTGACGCGGTGATCCTGGCACACTATTACGTGGTGCCCGAGGTCCAAGCCGTTGCCGATTACGTCGGCGACAGCTTTTACCTGGCAAAGCTTGCCAAAAGCCTGCCGCAGCAGACTATCGTGCTGTGCGGCGTGGAGTTTATGGGCGAGAGCGCCAAGCTGCTCAACCCCACCAAGACCGTGCTGCTGCCCGAGCCGGGTGCGGACTGCCCCATGGCGCACATGGTCAAGCGCGAGACGGTCGATGCGGCGCGCGCCGAGTACGGCGACGACCTAGCTGTCGTCTGCTACGTCAACTCGACGGTCGAGATCAAGAGCTGGAGCGACGTGTGCGTCACCAGCTCCAACGCCGTCAAGATCGTATCCGAGCTGCCACAGCAGCACATCCTGTTTATCCCCGATCAAAACCTGGGCCGCTTCGTAGCCGAGCAGGTGCCGCAAAAGCACGTCATCCTCAACAACGGCTACTGCCCGCGCCACCACATCATCACCGTCGAGCAGATCGTCGACGCGCAGGAGGCCCATCCCGACGCGCTCGTGCTGGCGCACCCTGAGTGCAAGGCCGACGTTCTTGCCGAGGCCGACTACATTGGCTCCACCGCCGGCATCATCAAGTATGCCGAGGAGTCCGACGCGAGCGAGTTCATTATCGTGACGGTCCGTGGCGTGCTCTACGAGCTCGAGCGCCGCTGCCAGGGCACCGGCAAGAAGTTCTACTTCCCCGCGGTGCAGCCCACCTGCGTCAACATGGATCTCATCACGCTCGAAAAGCTCGTACGCTGCCTGGAGACGGGCGAGGGCGAGGTGCAGATCGGCGTGTCGGACGAGGCCGCCGGCCAGGCCAAGCTCACGCTCGACCGCATGCTCGAGTACGCGGCGCGCTAGAACAATGCGGCATGAGGGACGGTCCCTTATGTCACATTTAAGGGAGAGGATTCCTGTGGAAACCAAGCAATACCCCGATATGGAGTGCGACGTCGTCATTGCCGGCTGCGGCGTGGCGGGCCTGTACGCGGCCCTCAACCTGCCGACGAGCACGCGCGTGATCATGCTCTCCAAGGGCGCCGTCGACGAGTGCGATTCGATGCTCGCGCAGGGCGGCATCTGCGTGCTGCCCGAGGGCTCGGACTACGATGCCTTCTTTGAGGACACCATGCACGCCGGCCACTACGAGAACCGCCGCGAGAGCGTCGACATCATGATCCGCTCGAGCCGCTCGGTCATCAACGACCTACTGGCCATGGGCGTGGACTTTGAGCGCAAGGCCGACGGCAGCCTCGACTTTACCCGCGAGGGCGCGCACAGCCGCCCGCGCATTGCCTTCCATGCCGATATTACGGGCAAGGAGATCACGACCAGGCTGCTCCAGGCCGTTCGCAAGCTGGACAACGTGCAGATTCTGGAGCACGTGGCCATGACCGACATCCTGACGGCCGAGCGTGACGGCGCCACGGTGTGTGCCGGTGTCGTCGCCGTTTCCGTGGACGAGGACAACTCGGTTCGTCCCGCCGACGAGCTGACAAATGCCGCCGAGGGCGTGCATGCCGGCGAGCCGTTTAAGATCCATGCCCGCCAGACGCTGTGGGCAACGGGCGGCATCGGCGGCGTATACGATCACTCGACCAACTACCCGCAGCTCACCGGCGACGCCTGCTACATCGCTCAGGAGCATGGCATTAAGATGGAGCACCTGGACTACGTGCAGATTCATCCCACGGGGCTGTTCTCGCCGCAGCCGGGCCGTACCTTCCTGATCAGCGAGAGCTGCCGCGGCGAGGGCGCAATTTTGCTCAACGCCGCCGGCGAGCGCTTTACCGACGAGCTGCAGCCGCGCGATGTGGTCGCCGCCGCTATTCGCGAGCAGATGAAGCTCGACGGCACCGAGCACGAGTGGCTGAGCTTTGCCCCCGTCGAGCGCGACGTGGTGACCGGGCACTTTGCCAACATCCGCGCGCGCTGCCTGGAGGACGGTCGCGACATCCTGGATGAGCCCATTCCCGTTACGCCCACGCAGCACTACTTTATGGGCGGCGTGTGGGTCGACAAGGACGGCCGCACCTCGATGCCCGGACTCTACGCCGCCGGCGAGACGGCTTGCAATGGCGTTCACGGCAAGAACCGTCTTGCATCAAATAGCTTGCTCGAGGCGCTGGTCTGGGGTCGCCGTGCCGCCTGGCACATGCGTACCGGCGAGTCGCTTGCCGTGGAGCAGGCGGGCGAGCCCGCGCTCGATGGCCGCCATCGCGCTCTGAGCGCAGATACCCTTGCAATCGATGATTTGGCCCGTGCCGCCGGCACGCAGGCCGTGGAGGAGTAGACCATGAATCCCATTACCATGAAGCTCGTCGTCGATGATCTGATTCTGCAGGCTCTGCGCGAGGACATTACGTTTGAGGACGTGAGCACGGCGAGCGTGTGCCCCACGGCGCGTCCCGCTACCGTTGAGCTCATCGCCAAGGCCGACGGTATCATCGCCGGCTTGGATGTGTTTGCCCGCACCTTTGAGCTGCTGGATCCGCAGAGCTCCGTGTTGTTCGATGTTTCGGATGGCGACGAGGTGCATGCCGGCGACCACGTGGGCCAGGTGCGCGGCGACGCGCGCGTGCTGCTTTCGGGCGAGCGCGTGGCGCTCAACTACCTGCAGCGCATGAGCGGCATCGCCACCTACACGCACAACATGGCAGCGGCGCTCGAAGGTACCAAGACCGTGCTTGTCGACACGCGCAAGACCACGCCGGGCATGCGTGTCTTCGAGAAGGCTGCGGTCGAGATCGGCGGCGGCAGCAACCACCGCTACAACCTGTCGACGGCTGTCATGCTCAAGGACAACCATATCGACGCCGCCGGTGGTGTGACGCGTGCGATTGAGATGGCACGCGCCCACGCATCGTTTACCACGACGGTCGAGATTGAGTGCGAGAACCTGGACATGGTACGCGAGGCCGTGGAGGCCGGTGCCGATATCATCATGCTCGACAACATGACCCACGACGACATGGCTGCAGCGATTGAGCTTATCGCCGGCCGCGCCAAGACCGAGTGCTCGGGCAACGTGGACGCTAACAATATCCGCGCGCTCGCCGACCTGGGCGTTGACTTTATTAGCTCGGGGGCATTGACGCACTCTGCGCCGATTCTCGACCTCTCGCTTAAGCACCTGCGTCTGCTGGACGGTAAATAATGAATGCACGCGAGCGTCGCCGTTCCATCATGGCCGTGCTCGAGGAAGCCAAGGATCCTGTCTCGGGCAGTGCTCTTGCCCGCGAGGTGGGCGTGAGCCGTCAGGTCGTGGTGCAGGACATCGCCCTGCTGCGCGCCGACGGGCACGATATCGTCGCCACCAATCGCGGCTATGTACTACAGGAGGCCCCCAGCAGCCCCGCCGTGCCCACGCGCTTGGTCAAGGTTCGCCACAGCGTGGAGCAGGCAGGCGATGAGCTCACGAGTATCGTCGACGCCGGCGGCGCCGTGCTCAACGTGATCGTCAATCACCGCGTGTACGGTAAGATCACGGCCGACCTGGACATTCGCAATCGTCGCGATGTTGAGCGCTACCTGCACGATATCGAGAGCGGCAAGAGCTTTCCACTATTAACGGTGACGAGTGGCTATCACTTCCATCGCATTGCGGCAGATGACGAGCAAACTCTCGACGAGATCGAGGCCATGCTCAAGGAGAAGGGCTACCTTGCCGATTTAATGCCCTACGAGGATGATTTGTCCTAGAACACATGCAAAAGGAGGCCTCCGCGGCGATGCGGAGGCCTCCTTTTTTGTGCACGGTGTACTTGTGAGTGTGCAAGTGGGGGAGTTGTTACTCCTCGACGATCTCGGTGATCGCGCCGGCGGGGCAAGCGTCCTGGCAAGCGCCACAGGCGACGCAGGAATCCTCGTCAGCGACGGTAGCGACGTCCTGGAGCTCCAGAACGCCAGCGGGGCAGGAGTCGACGCAAACGCCACAAGCGATGCACTCGTCGGCATCAATTACGGGATGAGCCATGGTAGTTTCCTCTCTGTTGACCGACGCTACAGGCGATGCGCGCCGGTTTGATTCGGGCAAAAACATACCACGGGAGCGACCGTTTGCAATACCCTCTGGCCGGCATCTTCATACCGTTCGCCGAGTATGCCGCGGCTTACTAAAAAACATGCAGGTGAGGCCGTTGAGCTGCGCAAATGTTAGCTATAGGTGACTTGAAATCTAGGGCGATTGAGCGCGCTGGCGGAAACCGCATCCCGTAATCCACGTCCAAAACGGGACACAGTTTCCGGTTGGACTGCCCGGCGGAAGCTGCGTCCCGGAATTTACGTTCAAAACGGGACGCGCTTTCCCCAAGGCCGCCCCAGACTGCTCCACACGCCCCAGGCTCGCACCTTAGTCAACTCTACATAGATCTCAATAGATCTGCCGAGAACTCAAACAGTGCATCTACCTGCGCATTTGAGAACCTAAACTCTCAGAGATAAGAAATCTTATATGAATTGACTTAGATTTTGTATATTCCGGCCCATAAGGGGATACACTACATCCTGAAAGACAAGCCGAAGCGCCGCGCGACAGATCGTCGAGGCGGCGCGAACGCAAAAGAGAGAGGGAATTTCTAATGGGCAAGATTCTTGGTATCGACCTTGGTACTACTAACTCCGCAATGGCCGTCCTCGAGGGCGGTTCTCCGACCATCATCGTGAACGCCGAGGGCGACCGCACCACCCCGTCCGTCGTGGGCTTCCGTGCCGACGGCGACCGCGTCGTGGGTAAGGCCGCTAAGAACCAGTCTGTCACCAACCCCAAGAACACCGTGTTCTCCATCAAGCGCTTCATGGGCCGCAAGTACTCCGAGTGCACCTCCGAGCTCAAGACCGTGCCGTATGAGGTCAAGGAGGGCCAGGGCGGCCGTGCCGTCGTCGACATCGAGGGCAAGGATTACACCGCCGAGCAGGTGAGCGCCATGGTGCTCGCAAAGATGAAGGCCGACGCTGAGAAGTACCTGGGCGAGACCGTCACCGACGCCGTCATCACCGTCCCGGCCTACTTCAACGACGCCCAGCGTCAGGCCACCAAGGACGCCGGTAAGATCGCCGGCCTCAACGTCAAGCGTATCGTCAACGAGCCGACCGCTGCTGCTCTGGCCTATGGCCTGGACAAGCAGGGCTCCGACCAGCGCATCCTGGTCTTCGACCTGGGCGGCGGCACCTTCGACGTCTCCATCCTCGACCTCGCCGACGGCGTGTTTGAGGTTCTGTCCACCTCGGGCGACAACCACCTGGGCGGCGACGACTGGGATCAGCGCGTCATCGACTGGATGGCTGACAAGTTCCAGCAGGAGAACGGTGTCGACCTGCGTCAGGACCCCATGGCCCTGCAGCGTCTGAAGGAGGCCGCCGAGAACGCCAAGAAGGAGCTCTCCGCCGCCCAGCAGACCACCATCAACCTGCCGTTCATTACCATGAACCAGTCCGGCCCGCTGCACCTCAACTACACGCTGACCCGCGCCGAGTTCGAGAAGATCACCCGCGACCTGCTCGAGCGCTGCAAGCAGCCTGTCACCAACGCCCTGCGTGACGCCAAGCTTAAGCTCTCCGATTTGACCGAGGTCATCCTCGTCGGCGGCTCCACCCGTATGCCCGCCGTCCAGGAGCTCGTCAAGACCATGACCGGCAAGCAGCCCAACATGTCCGTGAACCCCGACGAGGTCGTTGCCGACGGCGCTGCCGTCCAGGGCGGCGTGCTCACCGGCGACGTCGAGGGCATCCTGCTGCTCGACGTTACCCCGCTGTCGCTGGGCGTCGAGACCATGGGCGGCATCATGACCAAGATGATCGACCGCAACACCACGATCCCGACCTCCAAGACCGAGGTCTACTCCACCGCTGCCGACAACCAGACCAGCGTCGAGATCAACGTGCTCCAGGGCGAGCGCGAGCTTGCTCGCGACAACAAGTCGCTCGGTAAGTTCCAGCTGACCGGCATCCCGGCTGCCCGCCGCGGCGTGCCGCAGATCGAGGTCACCTTCGACATCGACGCCAACGGCATCGTCAAGGTCTCTGCTAAGGACAAGGGCACCGGCAAGGAGCAGCAGATCACCATCTCCGGCTCCACCGCGCTTTCCGATGACGAAGTCGATCGTATGGTCAAGGACGCCGAGGCTCATGCCGAGGAGGACAAGAAGCAGAAGGAAGAGGTCGAGGTCCGCAACCAGACCGACAGCCTGTGCTACTCCACCGAGCAGACCCTCAACGAGCTGGGCGACAAGGTTTCCGCCGACGTGAAGTCCAAGGCCGAGACCGCTATTGCCGACGCCAAGAAGGCGCTCGAGGGCTCTGACGTCGAGGCCATCAAGGCCGCCGGCGAGTCCCTGCAGTCCGTGGCCTACGAGCTGGCCCAGGTTGTCTACGCCGACGCTCAGCAGCAGACCGACGGTGCCGCCGGTGCCCAATCTGCCGACGATGACGTGGTCGACGCCGACTACGAGGTTGTGGACGACGAGGACAAGTAATCATGTCCGCCCGTAAAGCTCGCACGGAGGCGGCCGCCGCTGGCACCGCCCCCGTTGACTCTGAGGAGAAGGACGTGAAGATTCCCGTAGAGGCCGTCGACGATACCGAGGCCAACGAGGCCCCGGCCGCCGAGGCTGCCGAGAACCAGGTAGAGGATTCCAACAAGGAGGCGACGATGACCGAGGACGAGATGGTGGAAGCCGCTATCCGCGCCGGTGAAGAAGCCGCCGACAACGACTTTAAGCTCAAGTTCGAGCAGGCCCAAAAGGAGCTTGCCGATGTGCGCAACGAGCTCGATGCTGCGGCAGAGGCCCAGAAGGCCGCCGAGGACAAGGCAAAGGACGCCACCGAGCGTACCGCCCGTCTGCAGGCCGACTGGGAGAACTTCCGTCGCCGCACCGCCAGCGAGCGTATCGCCGAGCGCGAACGCGCGACCGAGAAGCTTGTCACTGCGCTGTTGCCGGTGATCGACGATATCGAGCGCGCGATCGACCATGCCCGCAGCCAAGAGCTTTCCGACGACTTTAAGCAGTTCGTCGATGGCGTTGACGCGGTACATGCCAAGCTGCTCGATGTGTTTGCGCACGAGGGCGTTGAGCCCATCGACCCCAAGGGCGAGGCGTTCGATCCGCTCGAGCACCAGGCCGTGGGGCGTGTCGAGGACGCATCGCAGTACGACGAGACCGTCAACGACGTGTACCAGAAGGGCTACCGCATGGCGGACCGCATCCTGCGCTCCGCGATGGTGACGGTGACCTACGGTGGCGAGAAGCGCCCCGCACCGGAGCCCGAAGCGGCGCCCGAGGATGCTGCGGCCGATACGGCCGAGAGCACCGAGGAGTAATTGAGAAGGGCCCCGGGGCAACACCCGGGGCCCTTTCTGGCCTAGTGCCATATGAAAGCATGGGCCGTCGTCTGCATGGACGGCGGACGTAACAGGAGAGGAGCTACGATGGCTGCAGGCAAAACCTTCTATGACATCCTGGGCGTATCCAAGAGCGCCTCCGACAAAGAGATCAAGAGCGCGTTTCGCAAGCTCGCGCAAAAATATCACCCCGATGCCGGCGGCGACGAGGCCAAGTTCAAGGAGATTAGCGAGGCCTACGAAACGCTTTCGGACGAGAAGAAGCGCAAAGAGTACGACCAGATGCTCATGTTTGGCGGCATGCCGGGCGCGGGCGGCGCGTATGGCGGCGGCTACGGTGCCGGCGCGGGCGCCAGCGGCTGGGGCGACATCTTCGACAGCATATTTAGCGGCAACGGCGCCTGGGGCAGCGATTGGGGCTCGGGCTTTGCCGGGGCCGCGGGCGCTGCCGGTGCCGGCGCGGGCCGCAGCCGCGCGCGCAAGGGCGGCGACCTGTCGCTGACTGTCGACGTAACGGCCGAGGACGCGTTTCGCGGCGTGACGCACAAGGTCACCTATCGCATTCCCTCGACAGGCGAGCAGCAGACCATCACGGTCTCGGTGCCCGCGGGCGCGGTCGATGGCGGCAAGCTACGCTACAAGCGTCGCGGCGAGTATGGCGTTGCGGGTGGCGAGCGCGGCGACCTGGTCGTGACCACGCATGTGGAGGAGCACCCGCTGTTCAAGCGCAAAGGCGCCGACGTGACCATGGAGGTACCGGTCTCGGTCTACGAGGCGGCGCTCGGCTGCACGGTGGATGTGCCCACGCCCGGCGGCGCGACGGTTCGTCTGAAGGTGCCCGCTGGCACCCAGACGGGCAAGAAGTTCCGCTTTAAGGAGATGGGTGCGCCCGATGTTAAGCACCGTGGCCGCACGGGCGCGCTGCTCGTCGAGATCAAGGTGCAGGTTCCCACGAACCTGTCCGACGATGAGCGCGATGCCATGACCAAGCTGCGCGAGGCCGACACGCGCGACTATCGCGAGAAGGTCAATCGTTACAAGGCGACGTACTAGGGCGGTCGCGGCGCACGCCCACGCCCGCGGGCTTATGATGGACGATAACGAGACGGGAAGGGGTCAGGTAGCATGGCCGAGGACAATAGGAACAAACCGCTGTACATGATCAGCGTGGCGGCCGAGCTGACCGGCATGCACCCGCAGACTCTGCGCGTCTACGAGTCCAAGGGCCTGGTGAATCCTCAGCGCTCGGGCGGTAACACGCGCCTGTATTCGCGTGCCGATATCGAGCGTCTGGAACTCATCAACCAACTGACCGACGAGGGCATCAACCTTGCCGGCGTGGTGCGCATCCTCGATATGAAGGAGCGTTCCGAGGAGCGCGAGCGCGAGAACGAGAAGCTCCGCGCTCGCGTGCGCCAGCTCGAGGACGAGCTGCACGAGTATAAGATGCAGAAGAAGATCACCGCCCTGGCCCCGCGCGACGGCTCAGTCAACCCCGAGCAAGTCATGCGCAAGCTGCTAGGTACGGGTAGCGACCTATAGCTCCGCCGACGCTGCCGGGCACTCATTGGGGACAGACTTAAATGAGTGCCCGCAGAATGAGAGTGGATAATCTCCCGTTTTTGGCCTGTTTGCAGGCTCAAAGTGGGAGATTATCCACTCTCGTCATTTCGGCGTCTAAGTCTGCCCCCGGCACCCAACTCGTTCTTTGCTTTACTGAGATAAAGTGAACGTGCAGATTCGTAACCAACTCGCAACCGTTCTATGGCACGATATTGAACGAATGTATGCTATGCGCCCAAATCTTTTGGGCAGAGTGGGAGACAGTATGGTCAAGCTGTACGAGGACGGCATCTACCTGCGCGGCGGCAGCGAGGTCGTGCCTGCGGCCGAGGCTGCCGAGCGCGGCATTACGCAGGCGCCCGAGGATGCCAAACGCGGAACCATCGCGTATTCGATCCTCCAGGCACACAATACGTCCGGCGACCCCGAGGCGCTCAAGATTCGCTTCGACGCCATGGCGAGCCACGACATCACCTTTGTCGGCATCATCCAGACGGCGCGTGCCTCGGGCATGGAGCAGTTCCCGCTGCCCTACGTGCTCACCAACTGCCATAACTCGCTGTGCGCCGTGGGCGGCACCATCAACGAGGACGACCACGTCTTTGGCCTCTCCGCGGCCAAGAAGTACGGCGGCATCTTCGTCCCGCCGCACATCGCCGTTATCCACTCCTTTATGCGTGAGAACTTTGCCGGTTGCGGCAAGATGATCCTGGGTTCCGACTCGCACACCCGCTACGGCGCCCTGGGCACCATGGCCGTGGGTGAGGGCGGCGGCGAGCTGGCCAAGCAGTTGCTGCGCGACACCTACGATGTCGCCTATCCCGGCGTCGTTGCCATCTACCTCACAGGTGCCCCGCGCCCCGGCGTCGGCCCGCACGACGTGGCGCTCGCCATCATCCGCGCCGTCTTTGCCAAGGGCTACGTTAAGAACAAGGTCATGGAGTTCGTGGGCCCCGGCATCTCGAGCATGACGACCGACTACCGCAACGGCGTCGACGTCATGACCACCGAGACCACCTGCCTGTCGAGCATCTGGGCCACCGACGAGGACACGCACGCATTCCTGACCATGCACGGCCGCGGCGACGACTACCGCGAGCTCAAGCCCGCCGATGTCGCCTACTACGACGGCTGCGTCGAGGTCGACTTGTCGAGCATCAAGCCCATGATCGCGCTGCCGTTCCATCCTTCCAACGGCTTTGAGATCGACGAGCTCAACGAGAACCTCGAGGACATCCTGCACGAGGTCGAGCTCGAGGCCGCCAAGATCGGCGAGGGCAAGACACACTTTAGCCTGCTCGACAAGATCGTCGACGGCAAACTGCGCGTGCAGCAGGGCGTTATCGCCGGCTGCTCGGGCGGCAACTACGACTCCGTGGTCCAGGCTGCCCGCGTGCTCAAGGGCGCCAACACCGGCTGCGGCGAGTTCTCGCTGTCGGTCTATCCCACGAGCCAGCCCGTGGCGCTCGAACTCACGCGCCGTGGCTACATTTACGACCTTATGGAGGCCGGCGCGATCGTGCGTACGGCGTTCTGCGGCCCGTGCTTTGGCGCCGGCGACACGCCTGCCAACAACGGCCTGTCCATCCGCCACACCACGCGCAATTTCCCCAACCGTGAGGGCTCCAAGCCGGGCAATGGCCAGTTGAGCGCCGTGGCTCTGATGGACGCTCGCTCCATTGCGGCGACGGCTGCCAACGGCGGCGTCCTGACGCCGGCGACCGACCTACCCGAGGAGACTTGGGACGAGGCCTGCGAGTACACCTTCGACGACGCTCCCTACAAGAAGCGCGTGTACTGGGGCTTTGGCAAGGCTGAGCCCGCCGACGAGCTGGTCGAGGGCCCCAACATCAAGCCGTGGCCCGCGATGGAGCCGCTCGGCGACGATATCCTGCTCAAGGTTTGCTCCAAGATCATGGACCCGGTCACCACGACCGACGAGCTCATTCCCTCAGGCGAGACGAGCTCCTTCCGCTCCAACCCGCTGGGCCTGGCCGAGTTTACGCTGAGCCGCCGCGACCCGGCCTACGTGGGCCGTTCCAAGGAGGTTGACGCGGTAGAAAAGCGCCGCGTGGCCGGCGAGGCCGCAGGCGACCTGGCCGCGCTCGATACCGAGCTTGCCGGCGTGTTTGAGTCACTGGCCGGCGCGGGTGTCGCGGCCGATGCCAAGGCGACCGAGTACGGCTCCATGCTCTATGCCAAGAAGCCCGGTGACGGTTCTGCTCGCGAGCAGGCCGCGAGCTGCCAGCGCGTGATCGGCGGCCTGGCCAACATCGTCCACGAGTACGCCACCAAGCGTTATCGCTCCAACGTGATGAACTGGGGCATGGTGCCCTTTCAGATGGAGGCCGAGCCCAACTTTGAGGTGGGCGACTACGTCTTTGTGCCGGGTATCCGCGCCGCGCTCGACGGCGACCTAAAGGACATCGCCGCCTACGTGGTGCGCGCCGATGGTGCGGTCGAGCAGATTGAGCTCTATATTGCCGATATGACGGCCGAGGAGCGTGCCATCGTCAAGGCCGGCTGCCTGATCAACTACAACAAGTTCAAGACCGCTGCCGAGTAACGCTGCTGTACGCCCCGGCCACACCTTTCCCTCGTGCTCACGCGCTTCGCGAGGGTCGCCCGAGGGAAAGGTATGGCCGGGGCTACCGCGACGTTCTCGTTGGGTCTTGAGGGACGCTAATAAATAGACTTGCTTGATGCCGCCTCTTTTTATTGGGGCGGCTTCTTTTTGGACCACCACAAAGGTGCCTGTCCGGCGGGTTCTTATTTCGATGGGGTCCAGGTTATCTCATCGTCAAATAGCCAAGTGCGTGCTGAGCCGCTGTCGCGCGCTGTCTGCGGATCGGGCTCGCAGGTTTGTTCGTAGGCATCCTCGGTACACCGATCCATAAAATCGACGACTGCCGTCTGGTCGCCTTCCATGACGTAGATCACGTTGCCATCCGAGATATAGACTCCCGGCCCTTCGTTGTCCACGTAGCCGGGGTCGTATGAGACGTTGCACAGTCTGCTCCCGTTTGCCGCATCGAGTTCAAGGGTCGAATAATACCCGCCATTCATTTGGCCTTTCTTGGCTCGATATATTGCGGCGCCGTACCACCGCGTAAACGTTTTGCCTTTGAGTAAATTGGTTGCCTTGCCGATAAGCTGCTCATCTTGGGTATAGCGCGTGGCTCCAAGTTCGATTCGGGGGTAGTTGCTGACCCCAAGCGCTGCGGGCGTACCGTCGAAATCGACGGTGATTGAATCGGGTTTGACGATATCGGTGAGGATTTCGATGGGGTAGCTTACGGTTTCAACCGCCGCCTGCGTCGCCGAGGCAGGGAGAAATGCGAGATAGATAATGCCTACGCCGGCTGCGGTAATTGCAAACGCTAAGACGAGCAGGCCGATATAGGTGGAGCGTTTCACGGTGGGGCACCTCTCATGCAATATGCAATCATTAAGATAAATGATGCCAGCTTACGACAATATTCAAAAGAAAGCGACCGCCCGGAATGAGAGGGCTAAAAGGCCCTATTGGGCTTCGATTCGATCTCTAATAGGAATATTTGCCTCCCCTCATTCTGGGCGAGGGGTCAAAAATTGAGTTCACGAGTTTTGCGCAATACTATTCTCACTAAACCCGCTATTTTCACTATAAGCACTATAAAAACGACGGGGACGATGACGAGAGTATTGTGGCGTACGATAACCAAGCCGTTTAAGCCGGGACCCTTGTCTTGAATCTCCATCTATATCTGCGCGAACGGGCTATCGGTGGCTCTCGATTTCGTCGCTGTGTTCTCGTTGGATCTTGTGGGACGCTAAAAATAGACTGGGACCACCACAAAGGGGACAGGCACCTTTGTGGTGGTTCCGTTTGTCTCGATCTGTAACATCTGGGCTGTTGGAAGTAAGCCTGCTGTTACAGATTTAGATTTTCAGATGAGCCTTCGTGGCTTGTCTCGATCTGTAACAGTTAGACCCTAATTTGCCGAGTAGATGTTACAGATTGAGACAAACGGTTGCCGCTGGTCATTTCATCTCGATCTGTAACATCTAGGATCAAAAATGGCTGCTAGATGTTATAGATCGAGATGGTAGTGCGCCTGGGCAGCGACGGGCTGACATCTCAGTACCCTATCCATCAATCACTCAGAAAATCTTATATATAGAGACTTAGATTTGTGTATAAGATCGCGCAAAGCTGGCAACAATACTTCTCGAACAACGTGAAGCCGCCCCGTAGGGCGGCCGCCCCAAGAGAGGTGATTCCATGAGAATCGATAAGCTAGCAATGACGTCGCGCGAGGCGCTGCAGACCGCCATGAGCACGGCTGCCGACGCGCAGGCCGGCGCGGTGGAGCCGATTCACCTGCTGTCCGCCCTGCTTGGTGCCGGCGAGCGCAATATCTCCGTGATCATCGAGCGCATCGGCGCCGATCCGGCCCAGCTTGCACGCTCCACACAAGATGCCATCGACCGCGCGCCCAAGGTTTCGGGCGAGGGCCAGCAGATGGGCCTGTCCAATGAGCTCGTCCGCGTCATCGAGAAGGCCGAGAAGAAGGCCACCAAGATGGGCGACAGCTTTGTGGTGACCGAGCATTTGCTGATGGCGCTTGCCGAGGACAAGGGCGAGGCTGGTCGTGTACTGCGTGACGCCGGCGTCACCAAGGAGCGCATCGAGCAGGTCTACGAGGAGCTGCGTGGCGATGACCGCGTGACGTCTGCCGAGGATAAGACCCAGTTTGAGGCGCTGGAGCAGTACGGTCGCAACATCTGCGATCTGGCCCGCGCCGGCAAGCTCGACCCGGTCATCGGCCGTACCGACGAGATCCGCCGTACCATCCAGGTTCTGTCCCGCCGCACCAAGAACAACCCCGTGCTCATCGGCGAGCCGGGCGTCGGCAAGACGGCCATCGTCGAGGGCATCGCCCAGCGTATCGTGGCCGGCGACGTGCCGAGCACCCTGCGCGACCGCGACCTCATCGAGCTCGACATGAGCGCGCTGGTCGCCGGCGCCAAGTATCGCGGCGAGTTCGAGGACCGCTTGAAGGCCGTGCTCAAGGAAGTGCAAAAGTCCGAGGGCAAGGTCATCCTGTTCATCGATGAGCTCCACACCATCGTGGGCGCGGGTGCCACCGAGGGCTCCATGGACGCCGGCAATATCCTCAAGCCGGCGCTCGCTCGTGGCGACCTGCACGCGATCGGCGCGACCACGCTTGACGAATACCGCAAGTACATCGAGAAGGACGCGGCGCTCGCCCGTCGTTTCCAGACCGTTATGGTGAGCGAGCCTACCGTCGAGGACACCATCTCGATCCTGCGTGGCCTCAAGGAGAAGTACGAGATCTTCCACGGCGTGCATATCACCGATAGCGCGCTCGTGGCAGCTGCCGACCTCTCCGATCGCTACATCGCCGACCGCTTCCTGCCCGACAAGGCCATCGACCTGGTCGATGAGGCGGCAAGCCGCCTGCGCATGGAGCTCGACAGCATGCCGGTCGAGATCGATGCCACCACGCGTCAGCTCACCCAGCTGCAGATCGAGGAGCAGGCGCTCATGAAGGAGACCGACGACGCCTCCAAGGAGCGTCTGGAGGCCCTGCGCCAAGAGATTGCCGAGGTCCAAGAAAAGCTCAACGTGCAAAAGGCCGGCTGGCTCAACCAGAAGAACGCCATCGACCACGTGCAGGAGCTCAAGGGACAGCTCGACGAGGCCAAGAGCGAAGAGGAGCGTGCGACGCGCAACGGCGACCTGGGCCGTGCGTCCGAGCTGCGCTACTCCGTGATTCCGGGCCTGCAGCAGCAGATTCAGGATTCCGAGGCTGCGCTCGAGGCGCAAAAGCAGCAGGACGGCGAGGGCCTCAACGAGCAGGTGACCTCCGATGAGATCGCTGAGGTCGTGAGCGCTTGGACCGGCGTGCCCGTCTCCAAGATGATGCAGGGCGAGCTCGACAAGCTGAAGGGCTTGGAGGGCGAGCTGCATAAGCGCGTCATCGGCCAGGACGAGGCGGTCTCCGCTGTCGCCGCGGCCGTGCGTCGCAGCCGTGCGGGCCTCTCCGATCCGGACAAGCCCATCGGCAGCTTCTTCTTCCTGGGCCCCACCGGCGTGGGCAAGACCGAGCTCGCCAAGGCGCTTGCCGAGTGCCTGTTCGATGACGAGCGTGCGCTCGTGCGTATCGACATGTCCGAGTACATGGAGAAGTTCAGCGTCCAACGTCTGATCGGTGCGCCTCCGGGATACGTGGGTTACGACGAGGGCGGCCAGCTTACCGAGGCCGTGCGCCGTCGTCCGTACTCCGTGATTTTGCTCGACGAGATGGAGAAGGCTCATCCGGATGTCTTTAACGTGCTGCTGCAGGTGCTTGATGACGGCCGTCTGACCGATGGCCAGGGTCGCCAGGTGTCCTTCAAGAACACGATCATCATCATGACGTCTAACGTGGGCTCCAAGGCCATCGCCGATCTGTCCGGTAAGGACGAGGAGGAGATGCGCCATCAGGTCGACGCGGCCATGGCTCAGACCTTCCGCCCCGAGTTCCTCAACCGTATCGACGACATCGTGGTGTTCCATCCGCTCGGCATGGCGCAGATTGAGAAGATCGTCGATCTCCAGCTCGCCGATGTCCGCGCACGTCTGGCCAAGGAGCGCATGACGCTTGCCATCACCCCGGCGGCCAAGCAGATGCTCGCCGTGGGCGGCCTGGACCCGGTCTTTGGTGCCCGTCCGCTCAAGCGTCTCGTGCAGCGCGAGGTCGTGGATGCCATTGCCGCCGCTATTATCGACGGCACGGTGCGCGAGGGCGATCAGGTGACGGTCGATGTCGACAAGGACGGCGGCTTTACCGTCGTGTGCGACAACACGCCGTCTGCTACCTACGAGGTCCCCGACGCCGAGTAGATTTATGGGACATGCCTTAAAATCTGCCAGCCGTCTCTAAACGCCAAGGGCGGCGGATCCAATTGGGTCCGCCGCCCTTTTTCGTGCGACAATCGATAATGTTGAACACGATTGCATGGCAAGGAGATATGCAGATGATAGACAAGAACAAGACGAATGCGCCGGTCGCCAACGCCGCGCCGGCCGCACCCAAGCCTGCACCCAAGCCTGTGCCCAAGCCGCGCGACCCCTACATCCGTGCCGAGAACGAGGATGACGACGGCTACGATCCTTATAGCGATCGTCGCCCCGAGCACGAGCCCCTCTTCGAAGCCGACCCCTGGCGTTAAGTAGCTCATTTGGGACGGGGCTTTTTTAGCTACTTTGTTTTCGGCTAGAGGCGTTCATGCCTGCCCCCCTCGGCCGCTCGATATCCTCCGGGAGGGGCCACTAATAGAAAACTTGCTTATCCATTAATCAAGATACGCATAATCTTGCTCTCCTGCTAATCAAGAATCGTTATAATCTTGATTAGCAGGAGAGCAAGATTGGAGAATTATGGCATTCAACGACTTGGTGGCTCAAAAAATAAAGGACTTTGAGCAACAGGGGATTCCGCAGGTCTTTGAGCGCGACCTTGATCTGGGCAACCCGCAGGAGCCAAAGCGCGACAACATCGTATATGTGATTGTGGGCGCCCGTCGTTGTGGAAAGACGTATCGCCTGTATCAGGAGATACGGCGGCTTCAGGGCCAAGGCGTCGAGCTTGACCGGATGCTATATTTCAATTTTGAGGATGAGCGCTTGCGTCCGTATGAGCCATCGCTACTAGCGGACGTGCTCGATACATTCTATGCACTATATCCTGCTGCTCGAGGCGAGGGCGCCTACCTTTTCTTTGACGAGATCCAGGAAATACCCGAATGGGGTGCGTTTCTGCGACGCGTGGTCGATACGGAGAAGGCGACCGTTTACGTGACGGGATCTTCTTCTAAGATGCTGTCCTCAGAACTTAAGAGCGAGTTCAGGGGCCGTTCTCTTGTGCGAGAGCTTTTTCCGTTGAGTTTTTCGGAATACGTCCGATATAAGACGGGGAGCGTTCCTGAGTCGAACGCACCCTTCTCCTCGAGCGATGCAGCGTTGCTCCGACACCATCTGGTCGGATATCTCGAGCGAGGGGGATTCATCGCGACACTTGAGCAGACGCCCGCAGACGCGATTCAGCTGCTACAGGAATATGCGTCGCGAACGGTCGCCATGGACGTCGTTGAACGTTACGACGTCAAGAACCCCCGTTTGGCCTCGCTGTTTCTGGCGCGGTGCATGGCATCTTCGGGACGAGAGCTGTCAGTGAACAAAGTGTACAACGAGTTCAAGAGCAGACAGATATCCGTCAGTCGAAATACGCTCAGCGACTTACTTGAGTATTACGAGGACGCCTACCTGCTGTTTTCGGTGCCGGAGTTCACGCGTTCGCTTGCAAATAATACGCGGTCTGCGTCTAAGGTCTACGCTGTCGACCCTGCGATGTTTGGAGCATTCTCTCCCGCATCGGCATTGGACCAGGGCCAGAGGCTCGAGACCGCAGTGTTCAATGCGCTAAGAAGAAGGACTCCCGCGGTGAGGACCGGCTCGGTCTGCCGCCTGCTAATCAAAGAGAAGAGCAAAAGCCATGAGGTGGACTTTGTGGCTGGGGACGCGCTTCTCATGCGGGCTTATAGCCTGATTCAGGTGAGTGCGGATATGGCAAGTGAGAAAACGCGCGAGCGCGAAATTGCCGCGCTTGATGCCTCGATGGCCCAGTTCGATCTTGGCGAGTCGGCAATCGTTACCATGGATGAACAGACCGATATTCCATGCGAGCACGGTGTGGTACACGTTATGCCCGCATGGAAGTGGCTCCTTGCCTAATCATCTATGGACCTGTGGGGTCAGGACCTCCTGGCTCCTTCATCACAGTTGGGGAGCACCTTGCTGCGCCAGGCTAGTCTTGGGCTTTGATGCTCGGCAGGAGAATCTGGGCGAGGTAGTCGGTCTCGAGTTTGGTCGCAGCGTCGGCCTTGCCGTCTTTGCCGACCAGTACGTTCTTGATCTGGCTATAGGTGTAGCGGTTGCCGGTCGTGAGCTCGACAAGCTCAATGGCCGTGTCCATGGGGTAGGTCGACACGGGATTCTGCGTCCGTCCGTTGATGGTCTGGGGCACCACGTACGGATAGACGGGGCCGCTGGCGTAGACGGTATAACCGTTGCCTAGGTTGGCCGCACCCAAAACCGTATCGCCCTCATCGGGCGTAAAGCTCTCGCCCTCGCGCACCGCGACGAGCGTCACAATCGGCGTATCGCTGTCGCCGGCAAGATAGATGCATAGCGTACTGCCATTTTGCCAAGTCTCGACCTTGCCGTACCACTCGACGGGGATATCGAGCTGGTAGAGGTCGGTTGCCTTGTGACGGGCGTCGGCATCACGGGCCGCCTGTGCCTTTTGCGCGCTCACGGCATTGACGGCGGCGTCGCGCCGCGCGGTTGCCGCCTGCTGGAGCACCTTGGCGGTGGCGGAGGAGCTCGCGCCTCCCTCCTCGGCATATTTGGCGGCGGCATCGATCTGGTCGTCGGTTACCGTGTCGGCCGAAGGCACCTTGAGCTTAAAGGCGGCCTGGCTGCCTAGGTCCTGTCCGTCGCTCTTGATCGTGACCTGCGCCTTGGTGGTCGGCACGGTATAGACGGTGCCGTCGGCCGCGATGGGGGAGGCAGCGATGGAGAGCGTGTAGTCACCGGGTAGTAGTTTGATGCCACGGCCGTGCTCGTCAACATAGAGTGTTTCGCTTACGGAGGATCCGTCAGAATCCTGGCCACTCACCTGTACGGGAATCTTGGAGCCGGTGGAACAGTCGAGCCCCGCGGCATGTACGCCGATCTGCACCGACATCATCGTGTGGGCATTGGCGGCGACAGCGGCAGCCTGCTCTCGCTGATATCCGTTCCAGGCAGCATAGCCTGCACCACCGGCGACGAGCGCGACGGCCACGACACCGGCGACCATCAGATTGCGGCGCTTGGGCGACATCTTGCGATGGCGAACCTCGGCCTCGCGTGCCGAGGGGACGGACGGAAGGGGAATATCGCCCATGGCGATGGTCTCGTCCACGGCTGGTGCGGAACCCAGGCCAGGAAGCTCGCGGGTCAGCGAATCCTCGGCCGGCAAGCTGTCGAGCAAGACGGTTTCCTCGCCCGTGTCGGATTCGAGCTGATTGCCGGCCTCGCTTTCGGTGTCTTCGTGACCTGCCTCATCTTTGGCAGGCTCAACGTCGTCTGCATCCTGATCATCGGACTGCGCCTCGATTTCCGGCTCATCCTGCACATCAACGCTCGAATCGTCAAACGTAATCTCGGCCAGCGCGATCTGGTCTAGACTCTCCAGGGCCTCGGCACACGCTTCTGCATCTTGGACCGCATCCTCTTGGCCCATCGTCTCATCTTTCATATATCCCCCAAGCTCAATATCGGGACAACAATGTACCCAAAAACGGGGCTCCATAGAGCCGCCGCATGATTTGAAATCCGATTTTATATATGCGCGTGTTTTTGAATAGATGAATAGAGGCGCAACGACAAAAAGCCCCCGGAAAGCGAGCGAAACGCTTTTCGGGGGCTCTGCGAGACATTGGATTGAAAGGCCTGGTGAGCGGGCCTATGCCCAAGTGCCAACAGCGGCCAACATGTTACTCGGCGTGCGCGTAATCAACCTTGGCACGGCGAGCGGTGGCCTTCTCCCAATCGCTGGTGCCCTCAAAGACATCCTGCTTGTAGGGATTGCGGCCGAACTTCTTGGCGCGGTAAGCGATGTAGATGATCGCGGCGACGTTGGCGACCAGTGCGGCGATCGAGACCGCGGTAGCGGCGCCGGGGTCGAGCGTGGAGTGGGTCACAAAGATGGACTCCTCCTGGAAGTACGGGAACACCTGGGCAAACATGCACCAAATAGCAAGCGTAAAGGCGCGGTTCTGGATCCAGCCGCCCTTGTTCCAGATAAAGGCGGCGACGGTGGGCGCCAGCAGCAGCGCAAAGCCGCAGAACCAGGAGTGGGTGGGCAGGCAGTTGTAGGTGTAGCAGAAGTTCCAGATATCGTAGGCGATGATGTAGACCCAGGTCATGTCGGGCCACAGCATGTCGGTCTTGTCCTCGGAGGCGTAGACGCTCCACCAACCGGTCATGCAGAAGATGTTGATGATACCGGCGATGCCGTTGAACACGTTGTTCCAGCCGGCCAGCTGCGTAGCACCTTCGGAGGTGACCCAGGTGGACTCGCCCAGGACAAAGAAGTGATAGGCGCTCTCAAAGTCGGACACGACGGCGATCATGATGTTGATGGCGACGATCACAAACGGCCACGCGCGGAACCAATGCGCCTTGCCGATCTTGCCCCACTGGTACTTAATGGCAATGAAGCCCCAGCAACCGGCCAGTGCCGCGTACACCTTGGCGTAGTGGAACCAGCTGTTCTGGTACACATGGGTGGGGTTGGTGAGCGCCCACTCGGCACCCTGCGAGACGCCGATGGCGATGGCGACGCAGTAGATGGTCATGGCCATCGGAGCCACGCCAAAGATGATGGCCGCGCCCAGCTTGGTGCGGCGGCCGACTTCGTTGAGCACGATCAGGCCAATAAAGACCATGGCCCAGCCGGCCCAGTGGATAAGGGTATCGCTACCCCAAACATCGAACAGCATGCTGCTCTCCTTTCACACGCCCGCGGCCCCTCTTCCGATCGCGGGCAGTTTGGCCAAATGTCGTTAGTTCTGGGGCTTGCGCTCCGGATACTTGGCGGTATAGCCCTCGATGTGGAGTGTCGAGGCGATGATTTCCTTGACCGTCTCGTCGGGCACATCGGGGTGCGTGCGGATATACATCAACAACCCCATGATGAGGGTGTAGAACGTCTCGTAGACATGGTCGATGCGTAGCTCATGATGGGCGACAAAATCCACCACGGTGGTGTCGCAGATGTACTGAGCCACGCGCTGAACCACGTTGTGCAAAAAGCCGCCGTAGAGCGCGCCACTGCTTGAGGTGAGCGTACTCGGCAGTTCGTGGCCGCTGGCGACCAGACGCTTAAAGAGCGGGGCGACGGTGTCGAGCGCGCCCTCGATATCGCCGACGGTGCGGCCGGCGTTCCACTGCTCGAGCTCGGAGATAAAACCGTCGATTGCCTCGTCCATGACGGCGGTGACGGCGGCGTCCATATCGGCAAAGTAGTGGTAGAACAATGAACGCGTGCAGCCGGCTCGCTTGGTCACGGCCGATACCGATAAGTGGGACACGCCAAGCTCGGAGCTTACGGTGCGCACGGCATCGAGGATCTCGCGACGGCGTTCGTCGCCCGTCAAGCGCTTTGCCGCGCTGTCGGGCGCGGGGACGGCGTCGGCCACAGAGGTATCTGCTGTGTTGTTGCCCATGTTTTGCCGCCTTTCGTCCGTTTGAGCCCGACCGTTCACCTAACAGTCTTGAATATTGTTGACGGTTCGTCAATACTGTTTTTGACACAATGTCAACAATGGCGGGTGAACGGCATGGGGGCATGCCCGGCCTGCAAAAAAAGAGGGGCGCTGCGGCCTCGTCGGGCTGCGGCAAGAGAAGGGACAACCATGATTCTCAACGGACCGGGGATTAGCTACACCGAGCCCGATATCGGCGCGGAGTTCGTGCCGCCGCTGCCGGAGCATCCGCGCGAGGCCATTGTCAAGCTGTGTGAGCACTGCACCAACCGCCTGCTGCATCGCGACGAGCTGCTGGGCTACGAGTACTGGTCGTTTGCCGAGGCCGCAACCGACGAGCAGGCCGAAGTGCTCTGCAAGATGAAGATGCGCCGTCCCTACACGCTGCCCGAGATGGTCAAGCTCACCGGCATGCCCGAGGCCGATATCGAGAAGATGCTCGACGACATGAGCTACACGGGTTTGCTCGAGTACAACTGGGAAAATCCCGAGCGCGCCAAGCAGTGGGTGCTGCCCATGCTGGTGCCGGGTTCCGCCGAGTTCCTCAACATGCGCGTGAGTCAGCTCGAGGAGCATCCGGTCTATGCCAAGTTTTTTGAGCAGGCATCCAAGGGCCCGCTGTCCAAGGCCACGCCGATGGTGCCGCCCGGTGGTGCCGGCATCGGCATGCATGTCATTCCGGTCGAGAAGGCCATCGATGCCGCGAGCACGTCGGTGCCGATCGAGCATATCGAGCATTGGCTCGACAAATACGAGGGTAAGTATGCCGCCAGCACCTGCAGCTGCCGCGCGAGCCGTCGTGTGATGGGCGAGGGCTGCGCCGACGACCCCGCCGACTGGTGCATTGCCGTGGGCGATATGGCCGACTACGTGGTCGAGACCGACCGCGGTCATTACGTGACCCGCGAGGAGGTCTACGACATCCTGCGCCAGGCCGAGGACAACGGCTTTGTGCACCAGATCACCAACATCGACGGCGAGAACAAGATCTTCGCCATCTGCAACTGCAACGTCAACGTGTGCTACGCCCTGCGCACCTCGCAGCTGTTCAACACACCCAACCTGTCGCGCTCGGCCTATGTCGCCAAGGTCGAGAAGGACAAGTGCGTGGCCTGCGGTCGCTGCGTTGAGGTGTGCCCGGCTGGTGCAGCCAAGCTCGGCCAGAAGCTCTGCAGCAAAAAGGCCGGCGGACAGGTGCCCGAGTATCCGCGCCAGGAGCTGCCCGATGCCACCAAGTGGGACCACACCAAGTGGTCGCCCAACTACCGCAACGACAACCGCATCGAGACGCATGAGTCCGGCACCGCTCCCTGCAAGACGGCCTGCCCCGCGCACGTTGCCGTTCAGGGCTATTTGAAGCTCGCGGCGCAGGGTCGCTATGACGAGGCGCTCGCGCTCATCAAGCGCGAGAACCCGCTGCCCGCTATCTGCGGCCGTGTGTGCAACCGCCGCTGTGAGGATGCCTGCACCCGCGGTCGTGTGGACGCCGCCGTGGCTATCGACGAGGTCAAGAAGTTCATCGCCCAGCGCGATCTGGATGCCGCGACCCGCTATGTCCCACCTGTGGTGACCCCGACGCGTGCCGGCGGCTTCGACCAGAAGATCGCTATCATCGGTGCCGGTCCGGCCGGCCTGTCCTGCGCTTTCTACCTGGCCGAGAAGGGCTACAAGCCCGTCGTGTTCGAGAAAAACGAGCGCCCGGGCGGCATGCTCACCTATGGCATTCCTAGCTTTAAGCTGCAGAAGGACGTTATCGAGGCCGAGGTCGAGGTCATTCGCCTGATGGGTGCCGAGTTCCGCTATGGCGTGGAGGTCGGTCGCGACGTGACGCTCGACGAGTTGCGCGCGCAGGGCTTTAAGGCCTTCTACGTGGCTATAGGCTGCCAGGGCGGCCGCCTTGCCGGTATTCCGGGCGAGGACGCCGAGGACGTGACCGTGGCCGTCGACTTTTTGCGCGAGGTCAACAGCGGCAAGATCGATGCGCTGCCCGGCCGCACCATCGTGGTGGGCGGCGGCAACGTGGCCATCGACGTTGCCCGCAACGCCTGCCGTCTGGGTTCCGAGCACGTTGAGATGTTCTGCCTGGAGAGCGAGGCGCAGATGCCCGCCAGCGAGGAAGAGCGTCGCGAGGCCATCGAGGACGGCGCACACATCAGTTGCGGTTGGGGCCCCAAGGAGGTCCATCTGGACGAGGCCGGCCGTGTGTGCGGCATCACCTTTAAGCGCTGCACGCGCGTCTACGATGACGAGGGCCGTTTTGCGCCCGAGTACGACGAGAACGACCTGCGCCGCGTCGATGCCGACCGCGTGGTCATGTCCATCGGCCAGTCCATCGTGTGGGGCGACCTGCTGGCTGGCTCCAAGGTGGAGCTTGGCCGTGGTCAGGGCGCCCTTGCCGATCCCCAGACCTACCAGACCGCCGAACCCGACATCTTTGTGGGCGGCGACGTCTATACCGGTCCGAGCTTTGCCATCGATGCCATCGCCGCCGGTCACGAGGCCGCCGTGTCCATCCATCGCTTTGTGCAGCCGGGCTCCACGCTCACCATCGGCCGCAACCAGCGCCGCTACGCCGCGCTCGACCGCGACGATGTCGTGATCGAGAGCTATGACAACGCGAGCCGTGAGGTTGCCCACGTGGACCACGAGCGCGAGAAGGCCGCGCCCTTCAGCGAGTACGTCGAGACCTTTACTGAAGAGCAGGTGCGCGCCGAGACCGCCCGTTGCCTTGGCTGCGGTGCCTCAATCGTCGACCCCAACAAGTGCATCGGCTGCGGCCTGTGCACCACCAAGTGCGCGTTCGATGCCATCCATCTGGATCGCGATCGCCCCGAGTGCTCCACGATGGTCAAATACGAGCAAAAGCTCCCGAGCCTTGGCAAGTATGCTTTAAAGCGTGCAATCAAAATCAAGTTCGGTCGTAAATAGGTAACCATGGCGGGTAAGGGGACGGCGCAGACTAGATTTCGCTGTCCCCTTGCTTTGAGTTTGCATCGCATCAACCGTTGTTGAAAGGTTTCTACCTTGCATGAATTGGGAATCGTTTATCACATTATTCGCGATGTTGAGAACGTGGCGCGCGCCAATGGCGTGCGTCGCGTTTCGAGCGTCACGCTGCTGCTGGGCGAGGTCTCGGGCGTCGTTCCCGACTTGCTGCTCGACGCTTGGCGCTGGGCGGCAGATAAAAAGTCCATCACGCAGGGCGCGGAGCTTATCGTGGAGCCCGTCGAGGCCGTGACGCATTGCGAGGCGTGCGGCCGCGACTATGCGACAGTCGAGCACGGCAAGACCTGCCCCCATTGCGGCAGTGGCGATACCTATTTGCTCCAGGGCCAAGAGGTCATGATCAAGCAGATCGAGACCCCCGACGAGGATCCGGCAGACGCTGCCCCCGGCGGCCCTTCTGACGCCCCCGACGCCGTCGACGCCGCTAACCCTCTCCACATCGTCTAGCCCCTAGTCGTTGGGTGTTCCTATAGTTTTGTCAACCGTCGGGGCTACTCCCGGTAGGGCACCCGGTCGCGCATCACGGCGTATATCGCCCTGAGCCGCTTCCTCGCGACGGCCTTGAGCGCCCGCCCGTGCCCCATGCCCCGCGCCCTGCAGGCCCGGTAGTACTCGCCGTAGCGCCCCGAGGACCTCACCAGGCTGTTGCACGAGAAGATCAGCAGGGACTTGAGCCTCGCGTCGCCGCACCTGGACGCCCTGACCGACCTCACCGACGTTCCGGAGCTCCTCACCCTCGGGGCTATGCCGCAGTACGAGGCCAGGTGGTCGTGGTCCGGGAACCTCCCGATGTCGACCGACACCGCGAGCTGCGCCGCGGTCCTCGGGCCGATGCCGGGCACGGTGAGCAGGCACGCGTAGGTCTCGTCGCCCTCGAGCAGCGCCGCCGTCTCGGCCTCGAGGGCCCCGGCCTCGTCGAGGGCCTCCGATATCCGGGCGGCCAGGAACCTGACCTGCCTGTTCTCGGCCTCGACGAGCGCCGGCGGGGGCGCGGTGGAGGCGGCCGCGGCCTCCCCGGCGGCCTCGGCCCGCGGGCCCTCGGCCCCGGAGC
The DNA here is from genome assembly GCA_902490445.1 of uncultured Collinsella sp. GTDB lineage: Bacteria > Actinomycetota > Coriobacteriia > Coriobacteriales > Coriobacteriaceae > Collinsella. The sequence goes on along the minus strand of CABUDZ010000002.1, from coordinate 92 downwards.
GGGCGATCCCCCACGCCCCGCCGAACCCGGCGAGCAGCTCCAGCCACCGCCGGTCCGACAGGTCGACCGCGGCCTCGAGGGCCGGGCAGGAC
>CABUDZ010000001.1 GCA_902490445.1 uncultured Collinsella sp. | reverse complement strand
CGTCGGGCTCAAAGCTGCCGAGCCATTCGCCTGCGCGCGCCACGCGCTCAATCGAGGGGTCGATCGCTGGGTCGCGGTAGGTGTAGAACGCCGTCTGGCGCTCGCCGGCAGCGCGGAATCCGCAGCCGTACGCACCGCCCTTCACGCGGATTTCGTTCCACAGGTAGTCGTAGGAGAGCGCGTTGGCGGCAACCGCCCAGGCGCCCGTCACGTTAATCTCCAGGCGGCGCGGGTCGCACGCGCTTGCCGCAAAGCAGATGTCGCTGGGGATCACAAACGCCTCGTGGCGGTCGCACGGCGCCGGCACCACGAGCGCGTCGCTGCCAGCGCCGCCGTGGCCCGCGCCCAGCCCCAGGTCGCCCGCGGCGGCCCAGTATGCGTCAAAGTCCTCGTCGCTGCCGGTAAAGCTCGCCATGCAGCCATCGGCCACAAAGATACGGCCCGCCAGCTTGGCAAGTTTGGTACGCAGGCCGTCCAGGCGCTCGTCAAAGTGCTCGAGCAGATCGCGCAGGAACAGGTAGAAGTCCACGCCCGAAAGCTGCTCGCGCACCACGGCCGAAGGCGAGCTGTAGCTCATCGTGCGACCGAGCGCCGCCGAGTGTCCGTTGTTGATAAATCCCTGCTCAAGCCCAATGCGAATCTGCGTGAGCACGTCGCGCACGCGGTCGGCGTCGGCCTCGAGCAACAGGCTCTGCGACCACACCTCGCGCGGCAGGCTCGCCAGCGCGTCGATCTTCTCGGACAGGGCGCCGGCGCTCACCAGCAGGTAGGGGCGCGCGCCGTCCACGTCGGGCTGCGTCATGACCTCAGTCGTAAAGCTCAAAAAGCCCAGCTTGCCGGCGAGCAGGTTGTCGAGTTCCTCGGCCGAATGCTTACGCGTGGGCAGTTGCTTGAGCAGGCGGCAGAGCAGCGTCACATAGGGCAGGTCCTCAAACGCGACGCAGCTCAGGTCGAAGTACTGCATGGCGTAGGCCAGACGGTTGGTGGGGATGCCGTGGCGCAGGCAGGGGATGGGTGCGGTGGTATCCACGACCAGCGGCGGCTCGGGGCGCGCCTCGCCAATGTCGGACACGCGCAGGCGCGGCAGCGTGGCCTTGTCCTCGGGCGTGTCTTCTGCCTCCTGTGCGGCACGCAGCGCGGCCGTGCGCTCGACCACATCGGCAAGCTCGGCATCGGTCATGGCATCGCGCTTGGCTGCCAGCTCGGCGGCCTCGGCACCCTCCGAGCCGGCACCGGCGTCCACCGGCACCAGCTCGACCAGCGCCATGTGGTCGTTCTCCAGCACGAGCTCGCGTAGCAGGTCCTCAAAGTAGCTGCCGTCCAGCTCGCCGCGCAGCTCCTCGTACACCGGGCCATACTTGAGCGCCAGCGTCGCAGCATCGTCATCGTAGAGCCACGTGCTCAGCGCGTCGCACGCAATGGCCACGCCGTCGGCGATGCCATAGTCGCGCTGGCGCAGGTCGTACTCGTTGCTGCTGATGATAGCTTCCAGGCGCTCGCGCGGAACGCCGTGCTCGCACAGGTCGCGGCAGGCGTCCTGGAACACGCGACGCAGCTCGCGCGCCACGCCGGGCTGCGCGTTTTGCAGCATGATGAGCTCGTAGGGCTGCAGACTCTCGGCTGCGGTGTAGCTCACCACGTTGCCGCCCAGGCCGGCGGCCAGAATGGCCTTCTTAACCGGTGCCTCGTTGGAACCCAGCAGCGCCTCGAACAAGATGTCCGCTGCGATCGTGCGCTTGCGGTCGAGCGCGCTGCCCAGCACCAGGCCCAGGCCCACCAAGGCGTTCTCGGGCGTGGTGGCCATCTCGACGCGCTTATACTCGCAGGTCACAGGTGCCTGCACGTCCAGCGGATTGGGCGCCAGCGCGGACGGGTCCTCGCCGTCGGCAACGGCGGCGTCCATGCGGCGGCTCGCGGCATTCGACTGCGACAGATAGCGCTCGTCCAAAAAGGCCAGCGCGCGGTCCACGTCCAGGTCGCCGTAGAGCGTAATGTAGGAGTTGGAAGGATTGTAGTGGCGCGCGTGCGTGTCCAGGAACTGCTCGTAGGTGAGCGCGGGAATCGCGCGCGGGTCGCCGCCGCTCTCGTGCGCATAGGCGGTGTCGGGATAGAGCGCGGTGTTGACGGCGTCGTCCAGCACGCTCATGGGATCGGACAGCGCGCCCTTCATCTCGTTGAACACCACGCCGTTATAGCGCAGCGTGCCCTCGCGCAGATTTTTGGGATATGCCTCAAAATCTACCTCGCCGGCGTCGCCCTCGCCCTCGGCGCCCTCCGGCAGGTCCAGCTCGTAGTGCCAGCCCTCCTGCTCAAAAATGGTGGGCTTGGTATAGATGGCCGGGTTGAACACCGCGTCCAGGTACACGTCCATCAGGTTGTACAGATCCTGCTCGTTGGTGGTGGCAACGGGGTAGATGGTCTTGTCGGGGTAGGTCATGGCGTTGAGGAACGTCTGCATGGAGCTCTTGATCAGGTCGACAAACGGCTCCTTGACGGGAAACTTGGCCGAACCGCACAGCACCGAGTGCTCAAGAATATGGAACACGCCGGTGGAATCGGCCGGCGGCGTCTTAAAGCCAATGGCAAAGGCCTTGTTTTCGTCGTCGCATGCCAGGTACAGCAGGCGAGCGCCCGAGGCGGTGTGGCGCAGCACGTAGGCGTCCGAGTCGAGCTCGGGCACGGTCTCGCAGCGCTCGACGGCAAAACCATGGCAGGTGGTACCGGGCACCAGCAGCGCGGCGGCAGCGGCGCGCGGGTCGGTTGAAGTGGTGGGCATATGCAGTCTCCTTTGACGCCCCAGCGGGGGCGAATTGAGTCGAATCCCCGAGAGTATACCCATATGGGGCCTTCGACCAATCTGCCGGATGAGCGTGGATTTTCTGGCACACGAGCGTGGAAATTCGGACGTCTGCCGCATGAGCGTGGATTTTCGGACGAAATCGGCCGCCAAAAGCCCAAAAACCGTCCAAATATCCACGCTCATTTTCCGACCGTCCAATAATCCAGGCTTATGCATCACTCGAGCATCTCTCGTCTCTCATTCGTCACTAACACGAGAGATAGCTGAAAGATGAGAGATAAATATGAGAGATAACATTGCTGCAAGGTGGCTGGTGGATCGAGTCAAAGTTCCCGTATACATGTGTTTACCTGCGCGAACGTGATTTGCTTGAACCGATAACGGCATTTTTGTCTCTCATCTCTCACTCATCTCTAAGCTGAGGGATAAATGAGAGATGGCTGAGAGATAGACAGACGGACTGTCGGGGGCATGCATCGCTGTCAGATTAATGCCGCGCGCGGAGCAGCTGCGCGTTCACCCGCGCCCTGCATCCCGCCATTTCACACGCTGCACATCGAAACCTGCGGCAAAGCAGGTACAATAGCCCAATGTGCATCGCGCACGACGATGATATCGGCGCCCGCGACTGGGGGAGACAACATGGCAGAGCAACAGATAACGCCGGGGACCAAGCTTCAGGTGGCATTCGACGTGCCCATGGGCCAAAAAACCGACTTCAACATGCTCGCCACGTACAAAGAGAACCTGGACGACGCGTACTTCCTTATGAGCGCGCCCATGCTCGCCGGCAAGCCGCTCATCATGGACGAAAACCAAAAGCTGCTGCTGCAATACAAAGTGGGCGAGGAGACGTTCGTGCTCGCCGGCTATCCCGAGGCAGTCGAGAAAAAAGGCATCCGCACCTACTGGAAAATGCGCAAAGTCGCCGAGCAGCGCACCTTTGTCAAGCGCCGCGACGAGCGTTTTAAGGTCGCCATGCGCCTTACCTACCAGCGCGACAACGCGGCCGCCTCCGAGCCCGAGGACGCCATGACCATCGACGTCTCGGCCGGCGGCCTGGCCGTCTACCTCAACGATTATCCCGACGTGGGCGAGGCCCTGGCCGTGCAAATGCCCACGATCCGCCTGCAGGGCGAGCGCCACGAGCTGCCCGAGCAGCTGGGCATCGTGTGCTGGGTGCGCCGCGCGCCCAAGGGCAGCCTGTACCGCAACGTCTGCGGCCTGCAGTTCCGCTACGCCGACGACATGGAGCGCGAGCTCGTCAAAGAATACGTCGGCTACATTCGCACGAAATATAAGATCTGATCGCCATGGCTCTGTTCAAGCGTAACGACAACAAAGATCAAGCTGCCGAGGATTTGGCCGAGGGTTTGACCGAGGACCAAGCCGAGGACGCGCTACAGGACGCTCCCGGCGCCAACGCCGAGGACGCGCCCGGCGAGGACTCCGCGCCCGACCAGCCCCCCGCCTCCCGCAAGCGCTTCGGCAAGCCCAAGTCCAAGCCCAAACCCAAACCCAAGCGCAAGCCCAAGCGCGACTTGCGCGGCGTGGTGCGCATCGAGGAGCTGGAGCAGGCGCTGGCCGACCAGGACCTCGACGACATCGACCCCGACGCGGTCGTGTCCATGTACATGCCCAAGCGCCGCATGGAGCGCATCGGCACGGCGCTGCTGCGCATGGACAAGCTACAAAAAGCCCTCGTGGTGCTGGCGCTTGCCTTTGGCGTGCTGTTTGCCCTGTCGTTTATGCAGGAAAACATGGGTAACTTCACCATCAACCTCAACCGCCTGGAGCTGTTCCGCCGCGGCGTGGCCATTGCCGACAATGGCGACTTTAACAACGCCACCGCGCGCCTGGCGGCCGACGCCGTGGACAACGGCACCAATATCGCTGCCGACGACCTGCCCGACAACCTGGATAACATCGACGGCAGCCACAACGGCAAGAACTATGTGGCGTACACCTTCTATATCCGCAACGCCGGCAAGACCGATCTGGGCTACAGCGCCAAGCTCAAGGTGGTCAGCGCCAGCAAGGGCGTGGAGAAGGCGGCGCGCGTGCGGGTGTACCGCAACGGCGAGCCCACCACCTATGCGGCGGCAACGGCCGACGGCAGCCCCGAGCCCAACACCGAGCCGTTTGCGTCCAAGGACGTGGTGACGACCATTAGCCACAAGAACTTTCGCGTGGGCGATGTGGACAAGTACACCGTGGTCATTTGGCTGGACGGCGACGACCCGGAGTGCGTGGACAAGATCATCGGCGGTGCGGTGGAGTTTGGCTTTGACTTTGATTCGTCCGAGACCGACGACTCGAGCCTGTTCATTAAATTCGTGCAGGATATTGCCGACACCCTGACCGGCAACGACCCCATTAGCGCGAGCGGCAACGAGGCGCCCGATTACTACAAGGAACACAACGTGACCTGGAGTAACCGTCGCAACCAAAAGAACTCGCCCGCGGGGGACGGGGACAAGTAGAACGAAGAAGCGCCGGGCCGGGAGTGATTTCCCGACCCGGCGCTTTTGTTATGCGGAGGCGTTGTCGGCGGAGGTAGCGCCGTTGCCAGCGGCGTCGTCCAGCAAGAACAACCGCAACGCGAGCTTGATCGCGTAGCCCGGTTTGACCTGCACCGGATCTCTCATGCGCTCGCCCAGGTCGCCGCAGTAGGCATAGATGTCGCGGATCAGATCCGCGCCCGAGAGCGTGAACATGTAGCCCGCGTCCGAAAGCGCGTTGGGCGCTGCGGGCAGCCCCGCGGCCGCACAAAAGCTCGCGAGGTCGGAGCCCATGACGGCCTTGTAGTCGATCGCGGCGTCACGGTCCCGGGCGGTCTGCTCCTGCTCGCGGGCATATGACAACGCCGCCGCCAGCACAAAGCTGGGTGTGGGCGCGTTGACGTCGTCGGTGGTGGCGACGAGCTTACCGGCCGCTTGCGTGACCAGCCAGGCAACTTCGCGCTGACAACGAACGGCTTTGCGCGTCACCGGCTTGATCGATCCGGTAGAAACGCTTCCCTTGGGTTGATTGGCGGCAGCCATAGAGTCCTCCCGGCAAATAGCCCGCATAAGCAGGCAGAAATTACACGTGCTACATCAGTATAGCGGGTGGGGAAGGGCTAGGGCGAAGCTCGGCGGAGGGCGAATGTGTGCGTTGGCATGGCGCTGCGGTCGCAAGGCTTAAGAGGGGCTTATGACTGCGCGGGAGAGAGATCAAATAAGGTAAACGATGTTCATGTAGCACCGCATATAACCAGAGGTAGACCTATGAATCTGCCGGAATGTAGGCTGCCGAAAACTCATAAGGAAATCGTAAGAATTATGGTATTCTCAATTCCATGTCTAAAGGATGGGCAAGCAACATCCAACACGAAAGCGCGGGCTCCCCTTCCGGGCTTCTCGAGGGTCATCTGGGATGAATGGGGAAAGAAAGGGGTCCGTATGGATACCAAGGCATTAAAGAAGCAGATGGGCGCCGCCATCGCCATGGTGCTGGTAGCAGCCGTAGCACTGGGCTCTGCCACGTTCGCATGGTTTGTGAGCAACAACAAGGTCGACGCAACGACCAGTTAGATTTCTGCTCAGTCGAACTCTGCGTTCATGTATATTCGTGATGAGAATGAACCGTCTAAGGATCTTCGCACGGATGATTCTTCTGTTGCGAACACGCCGCTTTATCCGGCTCATTGGGCAAATGGCGCCGACACGACTCCGTACGATACGCTGGCTAACTTCTATACGGCATTCGGTACCAGTGCGACTGATGGCTTGAAGGTCGACAATACCGTCAAGCTTGTTCCTGCTCAGGGCGCCGACGCTGCCGGCACGCCTGCCGCCGCGGTTACTGGAAAGTATGCCGTAAAGAACACCTTTTATGTTGGCTCAAAGGGCGCTGAGCTCACCAATCTTGTAGTTGATTCGGCCAAAATTACGGGTGCCACAGGCGATAATGATAAATTTGATTCTGCGCTTCGCGTGCTGGTCATGAGCGGGACGAACTGGGTGCTTTGCAATAAGGACGGCATTGTCTCCTCTTCTGACACCACGCATAAGCTTGCCGATAAGATTGGCGAGGATGAGACAACCGTTGAAATGTATGTCTTCTACGATGGTGACGATGCTCAGGTCTTTACGAACAATCTTGAGAATCTGAAGACGGCTTCCAAGCGCATTAACGTTGTCTTCACTGCTACCTCTACTCAGACCGATAAGAACTAGCGGGATAAGCAGCTAAACAAGGCGGGGGAGAGGTGTCCCCCGCCTTTTTCTTTAGAGAGGAGGATTTCCGTTGAGCGTTAAGCAGATGAAAAAGCAGCTTGCGATCGCAGCCTTGTCAGTCGTTATGGCAGCGGTTGCGCTTGGCTCTGCAACGTATGCCTGGTTCGTTTCAAACACAAAGGTTGACGGCACCACCAGTACCGTTAGCGCCCAGGCAAACGGCATGGTCCTCCAAATTGCGTCCGGCCCAAATGCCATTCATGACGGTAGCGATCATCAGACGACCGCCGCAAGCACTGGCCATGAGATCAGTCCGTCTTCCACGGACGATGCCCATAGCTGGTTTGTACCAAAATCATGGAATGGTACAGATGTGAGTGGTTACCAGAAGGCAACGATTTCTAAGCAGCTTGAGGGTTCCTATACGCTCAAGGGAGATACCGAGACTTATTACGCCTATACGATGGCGGAATATACGATCTACACGATTAACCAGACTGGCGAGGCTGACGTCTATCTCGACAACAGCAGCTCGAACGGTCCCGTTGTTGTGACTGCGTCGGAAGGCGCTTCGAAAGATTGGTTTGACAAAATCAAAGGCAGCCTTCGTGTTGGTCTGCTGATTAATGACGAGCTCAAGGTTGTTTATGCTCCGGTCCTTCCGACAGGCAAGGGAAACGATGTTTCTGCTACCGAGGGCTGGAGTTGCGTGAATTCCGGCAGCCTCTCGGTGACCATGGCGCCGTCTTATGCCCATGTGTACGGCGGGAATATGATTGACCAGAACAACAAAAACTGGGGAGCAACTAGGAGTGGTGACTCCTACGTTAAGCCGATGGGCGATGCTCGGATGCTCGCTCACGTTGGTTACAACGGGACGAACTTCAAGGTTGTCATTTGGATGGAGGGCACCGACAACGATTGTCAGAACATGTCCGGCCTCGATGTTGGTGAGGGAAGCCCGACTTTCGACGTAACGGTTAGCTTGGTCGGTATTGTGCCTGATTCCAAGTAGGGCTAAGCCATTAGCTAGATTTGCCTGATAGGGGCCGCTTCAATCGAAGCGGCCCCTATTTTGTGCAATGGCTTTGCGCAAAACGGTTGCACGCGAGCCCGCGTAGATCAGCGATAATGTGAGGAACTGTTCTTCCTGGAGGTTCCTTATGGACGGCATCGCTTCTAGTGTTCCGCTGATTGTTCGGCTGAGTTTCGACCGCGCTTGCAGCTTTGTACCGTCCGAATATGTCCAGGCCTGGGAGTGGTTTTTACGCGAGGAGCGGCGTGGTTGCCCGTGGGATAAGCTTCCGCATCGCACAAATGCCGACAGTCCTCAATATCCCTTCCGCCTGTCGATTGATTCCGAGCTCTTTCCGGTGTCGCGCGGTTCGGGCATCTTTTGGCCTGGTCGCGGACGCGTTAAGCATCCGCGTGAGAAGACCTTCGCGCTCTCGGTGCACAATTCCAAGCGCGGCGCCTACCCCGATGTTCCGCCGCTCTATCTCGAGGACGGAACGTGGGTGCTCAAGTACTCGTCGCAGAGCACTTCGGTCGAAAACTGGCGCGACCAGGCCTATAACCAAAAGATGATCAACTGCATGGAATGCGGCGTTCCCGTTGGTGTGTTCTTTGCGACGAGCGCTGGCTACAAGGTGCTGGGCCTCGCATTCGTCGAGCGCTACGAACCCGAGAATAGCTGGTTTGTGCTGCATGGCCCCGTCCATAAGGGCGGACCCGACGGACGCTTCTTCCCTGATATGACCTACATGAAGGACGCTTCGGTCACAGCGGAGTTTTCCGGCGCTCCGGCGAGCGACGATGAAAAGGTTCGCTACGCGCTACGTCGCGAGCGAATCGGCCAGCAGCGTTTTCGCACCGAGCTCTTTGAGGCCTACACTGGTCGATGCGCCGTCTCGGGTTGCAATGTCGACGAGGCGCTCGAAGCCGCGCATATCGAGAACTACTCGGGTCCCAAGTCGCAAGTTGTAAGCAACGGAATTCTGCTGCGCCGCGACCTGCATTCGCTCTTCGACGCCCATCTGATTTCGTTTGAGTTGGTGCGCGGCGATTATCAACTTTGCGGGTCGTATCTTCTGCGGCATACGGACTATGCAGCGTTTGCAGGGTCGGTATTGCGTGAGCCGGACGAGCATCGTCTGCGTCCCAATGCTCGGTTCCTCGAGGCCCACCGCGCTGAGTTCGATTTCTCGGAATCGCGACGTCGGGCAGAGGCTGTTGCTCCGTATTAGTCGGGTGCGGTCCGCCGTAACCCGATCATGTCGATTGATCGGATCGCAACAGGACACCATTCGAGGCCATTCGATCCTGCCATCCTCTCCTCAACGGTTAAAACAGGAAAGGGGAGACCATGGGATGGCGAAGCGATATCGCGTGTGGCGTGTACGGAAACCTACCGCGAGCGTTAATGGACCGGAGCTTGTTCCCGCTCGTTGAGGCCAGCTGTAGCCAAATCTGCCTGCCCTGCCCTCGCTGCGGCGGAGACCTCCCATGCCTAGACATCAACTTCATCGACATTCGCGACAAGCAGTCTACTGACCCGCGGGCTCGAACAGGCCTGCGTCTTCCAATCTATCCTCAGCAATGCCCAGCCTGCGGATGCGCCATTACCTATGACGAGGCGGAATCATAGTTTAAAGACTGAATATCTAGTCGGGCAAACCCGGTGATTCGACATTTTCTGCGTTATACCAACAACTCAACTACCTGCGCATACTCGATTTTCGAGGATAACTGGACTCGATTTTCGAGTTTTGCCCTACAGGTAAATTCCCTCGCACAGGGTCTTGTGGAACTGGGCGTGGTGGTCGCGTGCCCAGGTGAAGAGCGCCTGGTCAAAGTTGTCCTGACTGTCGGGGATGCCGTAGACGCCGGCGACTTCCACGCGCACGAACTCCAGCGCGGGCAGCTTGTTGATGGCCGTGAGTGCAAACGGCGACGTGGGCTCCTCGAACAGGTAATGGCTGCCTTGCAGCGCGCCGCAGCCGGTACAGGTGCTGGAGAGCGATACGGTCTTAGTGGTGCGCGACGTAATGGGCTTGTAGCTGCAGCGCTCGCGCAGGTAGTCGCGGATCTCGGCCGGCACGCAGCCCAGCGCGGGGACGATGGCCACGGCGTTGGCGCGGGCGGTGTCGATCGCGATGTGGCCCGTGTCGTCCATGGTGGGCGCAGCGCCGGGCACAGCCTTGCTGCCCGAGTCCTCGGCCACCCGATACGGAATGCCAAAGGCCGCGACCGTCGTCTGCTCGTGGCACTTCCAACATTCGCGCTTGCCCAGCACCAGGTAGATGTAGGGCGCGCTGGGGTCGGAGCGATCCACGCCGGGCAGCCACGCGGCAAAGGGCTCGGGGTTGACGCCATCGGGCACGTACCAGATCTTCTTGATCCGGTCCCACTTGGCGCCCAGGGCCTTGGCCTCGTCTTTGTGCGAAAAGGGAACATCGAGCTCGGTGCGCATGGCGGCTCCTTTGTGCGGCTTGCGGTGCATGTGCTCCAAGGATACCCTAGCGACGAGCGTGTGGTCGCTAAACGAGCACTTCGACCGCCCGAGAAGTCGCGGAGCATTTTGGCGAGGGCGCGCCGTCAAGCAAATGGGCAAGCAAATGGTCAGCTTTTGGTCAGTTGAGCGGCAACCTTGCCAAAAGCTTGACGGATTTGCAGCTAGACGTCGACGAATGAACACTTTGGACGCGCCGCAGCAAAAAACTGCTGGTCGTTTGCCGAAAACTCGCCAGGGCCGCGAGCCGCCGCCGACGCGGGTGCTATCTTCGCGCCATGAGGTACTTTATCGTTTCACATAACGCTGCGCTGGCGCTCTTGGCGCACATCCCGAACCCTCGATTTGGGGATTCGGAACCAGAGATCGTGTCGATTGCAGGCGCCTGCGCGCTCTGTGACCAGGAGGCGCAGGAGGTTATCGATCGCTATGACCTGGGGATTGACGTGCTGGATCTGATGGTGCCGACGCGCGCCGACCGCCGGCGGAGCAAGCACGTTAAGACGCATCTGTGCACCAACGAGCTCCCCGCGGGTTCGTTTATCTCGCTGGGCCACTGGATGGGCGACCTGGATGCGTACGTGTGCTCTCCCGAGCTGGCGTTTTTGCAGGCCGCGCACGATGGCGATGCGGCGGAGGCCATCTATGCCGGCTATGCCATGACATCGGACTACCGGCTGGATAACCTTGCTCCCGGCGGGGTGACCAGCAGGGATGCGGGCATGCGCGATGGAAAGCTCGCGACCAAGGAGCTCATTGCGGCGTACCTTGACCGGGCGTCAAAGGTGAGAGGCGCCGCCAAGGCGAAGGCGTTGCTTCCGTACGTGGAAGAGGGCTCACGGTCTCCAAGGGAGTCGGGGCTTTGCATGTTTATGTCGCTGCCTGCACATTACGGTGGGCTTGCGCTGGGCAAGGCCGAGCTGAACAAGAAGTACTTCATTCGCGACGGTTACAACGATGGGCGCAACCGCAAACTGCGCGTGTTGGAGCGCATGCCCGACATCACGCTTACAGCGAAAGCGGAGGTGGGCATGGGCAAAGTGAAGGCCGGGCTGCTGCCCGAAGTGCTTACCGCGCTGGTCGACTACGACAGCGATGCCATCCACGACGGAAGCGAGAAAATCCACAAGGATGCCGAGCGCCGCAACGAGCTGCAGATGCTCAATGGGGTGGCGTACTTTACAGTGACGACTGACCAGGCGAGCGACTACGAAAAGCTCGTTCGCCTGTGCGAACGCATCCGACGGAAGCTGCATCGGAATAAGCGACCCATTTTTAACAGGCCCATGAGCGAGGAACAGCGATATTTTGCCCTCAAGCGCGTCGAAACGAAGCGGTTTAAGCTTTGGCAAACGGTTATCGAGGCGCGTCAACATTGGTAGGGGCGGTTACTGGGGCCAGGGCCAGGGGCCTTATTTTCAGGTCTAATACTTTTCCGCGAAGTGAACGACTCAAAATGGACCCCCGAAGCATCGACACATTTGGCGGCTCATTTCCTGCGGTTTTGACATTGGAATCCTGCGGTTTTGGCTTCAAAAAGTGTGCATGCTTCGGGGGTCCAAATAAGCCCGTTCACTTCGCGGAAAAGTATTAGACCTGACTATAGGAAGGTTGTCCGGATGTGGCATCGAGGCCCATTCGGGCCCGATCGGGGCGCTCGCTGAGGGTTGTTTGGGCGACTTTAGGCTTGGTTGGTGTGGTCGCTGGCGTTGTCGAGGCGGCTTTGGGTGCTGCGGCGCCCTTTTGGCTTGGCGGCGTAAAACAAAACAGCTCAGAGGCGAAGCCTCTGAGCTGCGAACATTTGGTGGGCGTTAGAAGATTTGAACTTCTGACCTCTTCCGTGTCAGGGAAGCGCTCTCCCCCTGAGCTAAACGCCCGATCAAGGGTGCGCGAGTGCGCAGGGAATAATATAACGGAGCTCCCGCCCGGTGGCAAGAACTATTTTTTAAAAAGCGGCGATTTGCGGCCCTATCCGCCCCGATGCAGCGCGAACAGCACGCGGAAAGTCACGTTTGTACCCCCGATGAACTGCACATTCGCGTAAAATAACTCCATTATGGGCAAATCGTGCCCAGGCAGTTTACAACGCGGCATCTGGGGGAGGGGCATGTCGGACGCACGCTCGCTGCGAAAACAGTTCAATCGCATGCTCGCCATGTTGCTGGTAGCCCTTGCTGTTGCCGGAGCCGTAACGTATGCCTGGTACATCTACAACGCCAACCGCCATATCACCGACGTCAAGATGGCCGCGGGCACGGGTGTGACCTTCCTTATCTCTAACGAGTACGACGGCGAGTACAAGACCAACGCCGGCCTGAGCTTTGCGGGCCTGCTCGATCCCGTCTCGACCGACAACGTGCTCAACGGCTTCCAAAAGGTAACGGGCTTTACCGGCGGAACCACGCAGGACCCGCTGTTTGCCAGCATGTTTGGCACGGCCGAACATTCCGACTACTACAAGACCTCCCTGTACCTGGCCACCAACTCGGCCGCAACCGACGTGTACCTGTCGGGCATCGACTTTACCGAGCAGGATCCGGCAAACCCCATCTCCACCGCCCTGCGCGTGGGGCTGGTCGCCTATGCTCCAGGGCAGGGCGATGCCGTTACGGGCCAGTACGTCTTTGAGGTCTCGGGCGAGCACAATCCCCAGGCGCGCTACAACACGCTTGATGGCAAGGATGCCGACGAAAACGAGCAGAACCACCTGGTGCTCGACAGCAGCCGCTCCGACGGTGCCACGCTCCATTTTGACCAGCTGACCAGCGCAAACTTCTGCGACTACAACGAAGACACCGGCATCGTGAGTCTCAAGGAGGCCACGACCAAGATTTGCAGCCTACCCGCTGCCGCCAAGGGCGCCAGCCGCAGCACGCCCGTGCGCGTGGACGTGTACGTGTGGCTGGAGGGCTGCGACCCCGACTGTACCAACAACCTGGCCGCAACCAGCCTGCAATCGCTGGCGCTGCGCTTTGCCGGCAAACGTTCGTAGGGGGACCAGGGATGAGTGCATCGAACATCAAAGACATCCTGGGCTCGCGCCGCCGCATGGTTGCTGCGGCCGCATGGATGCTGGTGCTGGTAGCCGCCCTGAGTGCCGCCACCTATGCCTGGTTTAGTAACTCGCGCTACACCAACGTGACCCCCGTGGCGCACACGGTAAGCGACGAGAGCTCCGACCTGCAGATTGGCCTTTCGGCCAACGGGCCCTGGGACACAACGGCCACGCTTGCCGCCGCCGACAAGACGCTCTATCCCATCTCGACGTCAGACCTTTCCCGCTTTTGGCGCGGCACGTTCCAAAACGCCGCGGGCATTACGACCGACTACGCCGACTGCATCGCGCAGCTGGATGACTACGCCCTTTCGGGCACGCTGTACCTCAAGAGCAGCGATAGCGCGCTCAATGTGTACCTGTATCAGGGCCAGATGAGCGTGACGAGCGACCCGCAGCTGCTGGCCGCGTTGCGTTTGGGTCTGGTAATTACGACCCAGTCGGGCACGCAGACGCATATCTTTACCTGTGATGACTTGGGCAATACCGCAGGCGCCACCAACAGGCGCACCACGGCGCAGGACGGCGCGGTCGTAGCGGGTGCCGCCTCGGGCTGGAGCTACACCGCCGACCCGGCCCGCGCTATTAGCTCTTACAGCATGGATGGCACCGGTGACACGCCCACGCCGCGCGCGGGCGCCACGCCCATCTGCACGCTGGCCGCCAACGAGGTGGCAAGCGTTCGCTACGTTGTATACATGGAAGGCTGCGACGCCAATTGCATCGACGAGGCCCAGGCCCGCGATGTGGTGCTGCAGCTTGCCTTTGCTGCGGCCAAGGCGTAAGGGGGCGAGCGACGTGAAAGATCAGAAGCGCATGCCAGCAGATAGCTGCGAGGCCAAAACCCAGAGCGAGAGCCCCGCGGTTCCCTCCAGCGTAGCCGCCGAGTGCCAGGTCCTCGAGGGCGCCGCCGCCCGCCGCCACGCTCGCCACGCGCGTGCCTACATCGCGCTCGTTATGGTGGCGCTCGCCGCCACCTTGGGCGCCGCGACCTACGCCTGGTTTACCAACAACATGAAGGTCAACACCAATTCGGTGAGCGTGCACAGCGACACGTCCAAGCTGGTGCTGGAGCTGGGCGACGCCGATCGCGGCAGCTGGTCGCAGCAGGGCGATGTTTCCCTGACTTCCAATGCGGCTGGCGCCGTGACGCTCTATCCGGTCTCGACCTTTGACCTCAACGGTTTTGCTGCCTGCGCGCAAAACAACTCGGCCGGCGATGCCACGGTGTTTGAGCAGGCAAAAGACAACGGATCCGCGTTCTACCACGGCTGGATCGACCTGCGCCCCACCATTACCGGAACGGGAGCCAGCAAAGTAAAGGGTAAGGTCAACCTGTATCTGGCCGAATCCCTGGTCCCGCAGGACGCCAACGCCGAGCTGCTGCGTGCGGCCCGCGTGGGCATTAAAATCTCGAGCGGCAACCAGGTGCTTGCCGCCAACATCTTTGAGCTCGACAGCTCCGACGGCGGCCATCGCGACGAGCATCCCGCGACCGTCCCTGCGGGCCTGGCGGGCTACACCGAGGGCATGCTCTTGGGCTGGCAAAACGGCCAGCTCGCTTGCGGTGCCAACGTAACGCGGGACCCGGCCGCCTTTACGCTGGACACGAGCGAGACAGCCATGCGCCCACAAAACTCGCTTGCCACGCTGGGGCTTGGCCAGACCTATCGCTTGGATATCTATTACTACATCGAGGGCACCGACCCCGATAGCGCCGACTATCTGTATCAGGATCCGGGCACCTTGCACCTGGCGCTCTTTGCGACCTTGGACGGTGAGTAGCCATGACGCGTAAGCAACCCACCGCCAGCTGCACGCCCGCCACCGGCAAGCCCGCCGGCGCGCAAGCCCCCGCCGACACCGACCTGCGCCGCAAGCTCACCACCACCGTGGTGCTGGTGCTGTTTGCGCTGGTGGCGATAGCCATGGCAACGTTCGCCTGGTTCTCCATCGCCGATAGCGCCAAGACCCGCATGCTCATGATCGACGCCAACGCCGACGGCTCGCTGCGCTTTGACCTGGACGAGCACGCCACATTCGACGAATATGTGCACAGCCTGGGCTTTGACCAGATCTCGGCGCGCATCGCCAGCGAAAAGGGCGTGGACATCGATGCATCCAGGCTCAAGCCCGTCACCACGAGCGACTACCAGACTTTTACCTTCGAGGACGGCTCCACCGCCGATCCCGCGACCGGCGCCTACTTGGAGTTCACGCTGCACTTTATGAGCAGTACGGACCTGCGCGTTCGCCTGACCGGGCAGGACGGCGACGGTGGCGCGTCCGGCACGCGATTTAGCTCCGACACGCAGGGCATGGCCAGCGCCATGCGCATGAGCTTTACCGCCGACGGCCACACCTGGGTCTACAACCCCAACGGAGGCGGAGGCTCGTCCGGTTCGGCCACCGTCTTTGGGCTCGACTCGGGAGTAGCGAACGCGGCCAGCGACATGTTCGACCTAATAAAAGATACGGACAAGCCGGTAACCGTTCGCATATGGCTCGAGGGAACGGACCCAAATTGCACTAATATGCTAAAGGGAGCTAACTATTCGGTTTCGATGCGCTTTGAGGGCATCGAGGAACAGTAGATATGCACGGCGGCCATCGGGCCGCGCACGACCTAGTCAGACACGGTAGTAAGGGACATCATGCAATCTGTTAAAAAGGCCGCATCCATCGCACTGAGCGTCGTCATGTGGATCATCATCCTGGTGGCGGCCCTGTACGCGTTTACCACGCTCGCCACGCGCGAGGACGGCAGCGTCTCGGACATCGCCGGCTTCACCCCGCTCGCCGTACAGTCCGACTCCATGGCGCCCACGTTTAACAAGGGCGACCTCATCGTCATCAAAAAGTGCGACACCTCCAAGCTCGAGGTGGGCGACATCGTGACGTTCCACACCATTATCGACAACGAGTACGCGCTCAACACGCACCGCATCGCCGCCATCGACGAGGTCAACGGCATGCGCAGCTTTACCACCAAGGGCGATAACAACGACGTGGCCGATTCGCACATCATCAGCGACGGCGACATCGTGGGCAAGTACGTGTTCGCGCTGCCGCAGATGGGCAAGGTCATGGACTTCCTGTCCAGCTCCATGGGCTTCCTCATTGTGATCGTGCTGCCCATGCTGCTGTTCTTTATCTACCAGGTGTATCACCTCATCGTGGTGGGCATGAACCTCAAGCGCGCTATGGCCGAGGAGGACCGCCTGGCTGCCGCGGCTGCCATCGTGGACGCCGAGGGCAAGGGCGACACTACCGTCACGACCGATAACGCCGCCGAGCAGCTTGCCCAGGCCGAGGCCAAGCTCGAGGAGGCCCGTCGTCTGAAGGCCGAGGCCGAGGCGGCGATGAACGCGACCAAGCAGGAGGATACCGACGGTGAGTGAGTTTCTGGGATTTGCCTGGGAGCTGCTGGCAAAGGTCGTCTACAACGTCGTTGCCGTTGTGAGCTCCATCCTTAACCTGCTGGTGTTTGGCTGGGTTGAGTACTTCAACATCTTTATGACCTACTTCACCACGTTTGACCTGGTGGGCAAGATCGGCGCGATCATTCTGTTTGCCATGCTCATCGCGGTTCCCGTGCTGATCGTGGCCATTCTGGTCCACCGCTACCGCATCAACCGCCGTCTGCATCGCGACGATACGTCCAACAAGGCGCTCTATCGCGAGATCGGTCGCCTGAACAAGCAGGTGCTCGACCTCATGGACGAGAAGAACAAACTGCTGGCGCTCAAGGTCAATGCCATGGGCGGCACCAAGCAGATTCCGTACGTGGGCGCCTCGGCCCTGGCCGACGACCATCTGCCCACGGTGGGCAACGTGGTGGGCGCCGCTACGGGTGCCGCTGCGGGCGAGGGCGCCGCGGCGACGGCCGTCATGTCGGGCAACGCGTCGCTCGCGCTCGACGGTGCGGGCGTCAAGGATGCCGCGGCCGCCATGGCCAAGGCCACCGTTGAGGCCAAGACCCTAGCCGAGGAAAAAGAGATTGCGCAGGCCAACCGCTTCCCCAAGTTGTCCCTTGTGGACCTTAAGTACCGCGACTGGGAATCGCCGGTCTACGACGATGCCATCTCGCTGGAGGACTTTGTCGACAGCTTCCGCGCGTTCGCCTGCAGCCAGATGAAGCTCTACTACACGCCTGAGGTCATCCGCCGCTTTGTGGCCGGCATGGCCGCCTCCAAGCTGCTGATCCTGGAGGGCATCTCGGGTACTGGTAAGACCTCGCTGCCCTACAGCTTTAGCCGCTATCTGGATAACCCCGCGACCATCGTGTCGGTGCAGCCGAGTTTTCGCGATCGCACCGAGGTACTGGGCTACTTTAACGAGTTCTCCAAGCGCTTTAACGAGACCGAGTTCCTCCGCGCCGTGTACGAGGCGGGCCTTCGCCAGGACCCGTCCATGATCGTGCTTGACGAGATGAACCTCGCCCGCGTGGAGTACTACTTTGCCGAGATCCTGTCGGTGCTCGAGATGCCCAGCCACGACGAGTGGGTACTCGATCTGGTCCCCACCCAGTGGGCCGCCGATCCCAAGGCTCTGCACGACGGCAAGCTCACCATCCCCGACAGCCTGTGGTTCATCGGCACGGCCAACAACGACGACTCCACCTTTACCATCACGGACAAGGTGTACGACCGTGCAATCCCCATCGAGCTCAACGAGCGTGCCGACGCGTTTGAATGCGAGCCGCACGAGCGCGTGCACGTGACGGCCGACCACCTGCAGTATCTGTTCCAAAAGGCTAAGGTCGAGTACGTAATCGACGACGAGCTGCTCCAGAAGATGCACAAGCTGGACCAGTACCTGCAGACCCGCTTTAAGCTGGCCTTTGGTAACCGTATCATCAAGCAGATGTACGACTTTATCCCCGTGTACGTGGCGTGCGGCGGCACCGAGCTGGGCGGCATGGACTACATCATCGCCCGCAAGGTGCTCAAGAAGTTTGAGTCCATGAACGTGAGCTTTGTGCGCGACGAGATGAAGGGCCTGATCGAGTACATCGAGAAGACCTTTGGCGAGGGCGGCCTGCCCGATTCCGTCATGTACCTGCAGCGGATCCAGAACTTCTAGTAATGGCGTAAGTGCGGGGCGGCGTGATGTCGCCCCGCCCCTTTCCGATCGATCCAATCTATGGAGTAACCCATGTCCGAGACCATTCAGGACCTCTATACCAGCTTCTCCGAGCAGATGGAGCCCATCCAGGAGGACAACCGCTACTTCCGCTATCTGTTTGAGATGGCGCAGGCCTCGGGCACCACGATCGAGCAGCAGCGCGAGGAGCTCGTCAAGGTGGTGGACGAGGAATGGATCAGCATGATCGAGGACTCGCTCGACGCCATCAACACCATTATCGAAAAGCCGCGGCGCTTTATCACCACCGAGGAAGAGGTGGTGCCGGTCTCGCTCGCCAAAAAGATCAGCGCCGACAGCGTCCGTCATCTGAGCCAGAACACGCAGTTTTTGGCGCCGAGCGACGATGGCGGCGTCCATCCCACGCGCATCCTCAACGTCAATACCGTCGAGACCTACGATCTGTACGAGAACCGCTTCATCTACCACCTGATTCAGCGCCTGCTGACGTTTGTGGACAAGCGCACCGACGTGATCTTTTGGTCGACGGGCAATGAGATCCGCAACCGCTTTAAGATGCACAGCAAGATCGACGACGCGTACGAAGAGATCGAGTATAACGTCGAGATGACGGTCAAAAACCGCCAGAGCTTTGCCGAGAACGACGCCGACAACATGGACGTCTTTATGCGCATCGACCGTGTGCGCCGTCTGGTCATGGCGCTGCGCGGCGCGTCGTTTTGCCAGATCATGAACGGGTGCAGCGCGGTCCGCAGCCCCATCCAGCGCACCAACCTCATCATGAAGGACCCCAACTACCGCAAGTGCTACCAGCTGTGGCAGTTTATGGAGCGCTACGACAAGGTGGGCTACAACATCGACGTGCAGCAGCAGTCACTGGCGTTCGATGATGAGTACATGGTGCAGATGTACACCAACCTCATTAACAACTACACCGTCTTTAAGAGCCTGACCGATGACGAGCGCAACCTGCAGGAGCTCGAGAGCGTGCAACACGCGCCGGTGGCGCCCAAGTTTATTAAGGAGATTAAGGAGGAGCAGGTCGATAGCCCCGACCTGCCCGACGTCGAGGTCCGGCGCGTGTTTGTGGAGGAGGTCACGCAGGCCCAGCTCGATGCCGAGCAGGCGTTGGCCGAGGCGCGCGAGCAGATCGAGGAGCTGCAGGGGCAGGTCAAGTCTTGGAAGGTGCAGGCGCACGCGTTGACCGACGAGCGCGACGACCTGGTCGACGAGCTGGACGAGGCCAAGACGCGCGAGCTGGCGTTGACGCAGCGCGCTCAGATGGCCGAGGCTGATGTTGAGGAGCTGCAAGGTTCGCTGGAGGATGTCGAGGCGGGCAAGAAAGCTGCCGAGGAGGCTGCTGCCGAGGTGCGCTCGACTGCGGCGGCACAGCTTGAGCAGATGCGCGTCGAGGCCGATGACGAGGTCACGGCTGCTCACGCTGATGCCGATGCAAAGGTTGCGGCCGCCGAGCAGGCGGCCTCCGAGCAGATCGCGCAGGTCAAGAGCGAGTCCGCCGCAGCCCTGGCCGCCAAGACGGCCGCCGATGCCGCCGAGCTGCAGGCCGCCAAGGACGCCGCCGCAGCCGAGCTTGCCGGTGTGCGCGAGGCGTCTGCCAAGGAGCTCGCCGAGGTGCATGCCAAGCTGGACGCCGCCAAGCTGCAGATCGAGGAAGTGCGGCTGGCGGCCGAGCGCGATGCCCGTGCCGCGCAGGAGACTGCCGACGTCGCCGCGGCCGAGGCGGAGCAGAAGCTCGCCGACACCGTTGCCGCGGCCGAGGAGAAGGTTTCCGCTGCTCAGCAGGCAGCCGATGCCGCGATCGACGCCGCGCGTGCGGCCGCCGATTCTGCCGTCGAGCAGGCTACGGTGGACGCCAGCGAGAAGGTCGCCGCAGCCGCTGCCGAGCGCGATGCCGCCGTGCGTGCCGCCGAGGAGGCTCGTGCCGACGCCGACGCGCGTGCCGCCGCAGCCGAGCTTGCGGCAGGGGAGCGCATCGAGCAGGAAGTCGCCGCCGTCCGTGCCGCTTGCGAGCGCGAGGTCGAAGCTGCTCGCGCGGAGATGCAGCAGCGCCTGGACGCGCTGGCGCAAGAGCTGGAGCGGGCCGAGCGCAACCGTGAGCGTGCCGAGCGCCGTGCCGAGGGCAACAGCCTGTCGCGCTATCTGCTGGCCCGCTTGCGCGGCGAGGCTGGCGAGGGCGTGGTCGCCGCGCCTGACGAGGATGGCGCTTCTGCGGCGGATGCCACCGAGGGCGAGGTCGCTGCCGACCCCGAGACTTCCGCAAAGGACGACGACAAGTGATGAAGCACGTGCTCCGCGTGATCAACGTGCTGGCGACCGTGGTGATCCTGGTCGCCTTTGTGGTGTTGCTGCGCACGGTGTTCACGCCCGCCGGCGAGATCCCCACCATCATGGGCTATGGCTTTATGCGCACGCTGACCGGTTCGATGGAGCCGGCGATTCCCGTGCACTCGTTTATCGTCGTTGATACCGGCGACGGCCAGGCCTATCAGGTGGGCGACATCATCACCTTCCATTCGTCCGATGACGCGCTGGAGGGTTCGCTCAACACGCACCGCATCGTTGCCGTGGAGGCCGCCGCCGACGGCGCCCCGATCTACCGCACCAAGGGCGATGCCAATCCGGTCGAGGATGCCGCGCCCGTGCCCGCCGCCGACGTGGTGGGCCGCGTGGTCTTTGTCTCGGCAGGCCTGGGCGTTGTGGTGTCGCTGCTCACCAATCCGCTGCTGTTCTTTCCGCTCATCGTGGTGCCGCTGATCGTGCTGCTGGTGCTCGAAATTCGCCATATGGTCAAGACCACGCAAGAGGTGGCGCGCGCTGAAGACGAGGCTGCCCTGCGCGCGGCTGTGGAGCAGATTCGCGAAAAGCGCCGCCGCGAGCAGGAGAGCCAGGACAGCGCCAAGGAGCAGGTCGACGGTGAGGATGCCCAGGGAAGCGCGGAGGCCGACCCCGGCGCCCCAGACGATCCCAACCGCTCGGCATAGCTCTTCGGTGCCTTTCGTCCCTGCAATTTGGATGCTCGTAGATGTTCCGAATCGACCGCATTTCCGTATCAATATTCGTGCTACAGTTTGAGCGCTTTGTTGCCAATTGATTTCTGGGGAGTGGAATGGAACAGGAGCGCACAGCGCAGCGTGCACGTAAAAAGGCTTCGGTGCCGATGACGGCGGCGGCCGATTTTGTCGTGCCCGAGGGAACTGACGAGCTGAGCCGCAGCACCCGCCGCGCATGGCGCGACCGCCTCAACGATGCCCAGACGCGCAAGATGGCCCTGGGCACGCTCGCCGCGTTTGCCGGCGGTACGTTTTGGGGTTTTTCTGGCACCAGTGCCAGCTACCTCTTTGACGTGTGCCATATCGAGACATTTTGGCTGATGAGCGTGCGCCAAGTTATCGCTGGCCTGCTCTTTATGTTCGTCGTGCTCAGAAAAGATCGCGACCGCCTGGTCAGGCTGTGGACCACCCCTGCCGATCGCAAGCAGCTCATCCTATTTACGATCTTTGGCCTGCTGTTCAACCAGCTTTGCTATCTGTCAGCCGTGCGTCTGACCAACGCGGGCACCGCGACCGTCTTTCAGTGTCTGCAGCTGGTGGTAGTCATGGGGTATGCCTGCGTCACCGCGCATCGACTGCCGCGCACGCGCGAGGCGCTTGGCATTTTGCTCGCCTTGGGCGGAACGTTTTTAATTGCCACGGGCGGCGACCCTAGTACGCTCAGTATCTCGCCAATGGGCCTGCTCGCGGGCCTTTTGTGCGCAGTGGGCGGTGCCTGCATAGCAATCATCCCTGCCGGAATCCTCAACAAATACGGCAGCTCGGTCGTCACGGGCTCGGCCATGCTTTCGGCGGGAATCGTGATGAGTATCTTTACCCAGCCGTGGGCGCACATGCCGGCGCTCGGCCCCTCGGGTGTCGGCGCGCTCGCGATATTTATTGTGGTGGGGTCGTTCTTCGCCTATATGTTCTACATGCAGGGCGTTAAGGAGATTGGCTCGGTGCGCGCGAGCCTTCTTGGAACCATGGAGCCGGTTTCGGCCACCATCACCAGCGCCCTTATGCTGGGAACGGTGTTTTTGCCCACCGACCTGGCAGGTTTTGCCATGATTATCGCGATGGTGTTTTTGACGGTGTAGCTGGCGCCAAGACGGAAAAGGTGTTGTGCCACATTTTCGCCAATTGATGTCCGTGTCTGGAGTTTAGCTGTCGATGCCCAAAATGCCATAAACTAGTAACGTTATGGACTTTTTCATTGCGACTCAATTGCGAGGATTTCTTTATGGCTGGTAATCACTTTAAGGACAGCGATAGCGGCCGTCCTGCAGTTCCGCCGCGCCCGAACGGGGCTGGTAAGGCCGGCACGCCGGGCGGCGCTGGACAGGGCGGTTCCGGTAAGCGCGTGTCCCCGGGCGAGACGGCGATGTTTACCGCTCTGTACGAGCAGTCTCAAAAGGCAAAAAAGACCGGCCGTGCAAGAGGGAATGTCTTTGCGGGCGGTGCAACCTCTACGTCGCAGCCGAGCGGGGCTCCTTCGGCACCTGCGAACAACGCAGGCGCTGCCAACGCCGCAAATGCCGCCGGCAACGTTAATGCCGGCAAGGCCGCCAACAATACTCCCTCTGCCGGTGGCGCGGGGCTTACGGGTAACCTTGGCACGATTTACACCGGTGCCTCCGAGACTGGCACGTTCGCCCGCCTGGATGATAGCGGTGCCCAGTTTGCGGGCTCGGGTTCCAAGGAAGATTATTACGATTTTGGCTTGAACTACGGTAGCGACGCTTCGTCGAGTTCGACCTCTGACGGTCTGGTCCGTCATCGCCATCGCAAGGGCGAACGCAAAAAGCGTCACACCGGCGCCATTATTGCCGCTGTAGTCGCGGTGCTTCTCGTTGCGCTTGGCGCAAGCGGCTTTATGCTGCTTAACTCGGCAAAGACCGTAAAGAGCGAAGCGAAGGAGGCTGTCGAGATCGTCGGTGGCCTTAAGGACAAGGTCACGTCGGGCGATTTTTCGACGCTGCCTGACGACGCGAAGAAGATTGATGAGCTTTGCGACAGCATGAAGGCGGAGACCTCGAGCCCGCTGTGGACGGCGGCTTCGTTTATCCCGGTGTATGGCAGCGACATCAATGCGGCCCGCACCATGATCGACGCCCTGTCCGATGTCTCGAGCAACGCGCTGGTTCCCATGGCCGATAACCTTTCGCAGGCCACGCCCGGCAAGCTGTTCCAGGATGGGACCATCAACGTGTCTGCGTTGCAGGCGGTCGCCGATTCGCTCTCCGATAGCTCGAAGGTGTTCAAGAGCGCCAACGAGAAGATCCAGGGCATTGGCGATACTCATATTTCCCAGGTGACCGAGCTGGTCGATAAGGCCAAGGACGGCTTTGCCACCCTCAATGGCGCGGTTGACGCGGCGGAGAAGGTCGCCCCCGTCCTTCCCCAGATGCTCGGCGCCAACGGCCAGACGCGCAACTACCTTGTGTACGCCATGAACAACGTCGAGATTCGTGCCTGCGGCGGCTTTGGCGGTTCGCAGGGCCTGATTTCAGTTACCGATGGCCAGATGTCGATCGGTGACTTTGTCCCATGTATTGCGCTTGGCAAAGACGAGGCGGTTGAGAGCGTCGACGAAGAGGATGAGGCGCTGTTCGGCAACCACAGTAACCTGTACAACTCGGGCAATACCTATTCGCCTGATTGGCCCCGCAACTCGCAGCGTGTCGCAGCCCTGTGGAAATCTCAATATGGCCAGGACGTTGACGGCGTCGTGGGTATCGACCCGGTGTTCCTGCAGTATCTGCTGGGCCTGGTCGGTAACGTGTCGCTGCCCGACGGAACGGTTGTCGACGGCACCAACGCCGCAAAGGTCCTCATGCACGATGTGTACTGGAACTATCCGGTCGAGGAGTCGGACGGCATCTTTGCATCCGTCGCCAGCGCTGCCTTCGACAAGATCCTTGGCGGTATCGGCGATGTCGATGTTACGAAGCTTGTCAGCGCCGTTGAGCGCGGTGCCGAAGAGGGCCGCCTGATCGCGTGGATGAAAAACGATGACGAGCAGAACGCTATCAAGGAGATGAACATCGACGCCTCGCTGCCCGATCCGGATGACCCGAGTGAAGATCCCGTTGCTGGTGTCTACTTTAACAACCTGAGCTTCTCCAAGCTCGACTGGTACCTGAATGCCGATACGCAGATTGGCCAGGGCATCAAGAACGGTGACGGCACATGCTCGTATCGCATCACCGTTACCCTGACGAACATCATGACGCAGGAGGAGGCCGGCAAGCTGCCCGACTACGTCGCGGCGAGCGCGCCCGATGCCGCGCGCGACGACGAGCGTCTGAATGTCTCGTTGTTTGCCCCGACGGGCGGCAACATTACTGATCTGACCGTCGAGGGCACCCAGTTTGGTCTTGGCGCCGCTACGTGGCATGGAATCCCCTTCTATTCGGGCACCGTTGACCTGCATGCTGGCGAGACGACGACGATCACATATACGCTGACCACGTCAGCCGAGGCGGGGGACAAGCCGCTTACGCTGCGTCAGACTCCTACATGCCAGGCGGCTCGCGACAGCGCGTCGGCGTAGGGTTTTTCTGGTAGCGCAGATAATCGAGTACCATTTTGGGGCGGACAGGCAATCTGTTCGCCCCTATTTTGTAAGGAGAGCGCATGAAGTACTTTGGCACCGACGGCTTTCGCGGCGAGGCCAACGTTGGGCTGACGGTAGAGCACGCTTATAAGATCGGCCGTTTTGTGGGCTGGTATTACGGCGCCAACCGCGGGGCCAAGGCGCGCGTTATCGTGGGCAAGGACACGCGTCGCTCGAGCTATATGTTCGAGGCGGCGCTGGTGAGCGGCTTGGTCGCGAGCGGCGCGGACGCCTACATGCTGCACGTGATCCCGACGCCGGGCGTGGCGCATCAGACCGTGGAGGGCTGCTTCGATTGCGGTATCATGATCAGCGCGAGCCACAACCCGTTTTGCGATAACGGCATTAAGCTCGTCAACAGCGACGGCTTTAAGATGGACGAGGGCGTGCTGGAGCTCATCGAGGATTATATCGATGGCAAGAGCGAGGTGCCGCTGGCAACGGGCAACCACATCGGTGCCACGGTGGACTACATGCAGGGTCGCAACCGCTACATTGCCTCGCTCATCGCAAGCGCGAACTTTTCGCTGCAGGGCGTCAAGATTGGCATCGACTGCGCCAACGGCTCGGCTTCCTCGGTCGCCAAGCCGGTGTTCGACGCGCTGGGTGCCGACGTGCGTGTGATCAACGCCGCGCCCGATGGCTTTAACATCAACGTCGACTGCGGCTCCACGCATATGGAGCGTCTACAGCGCCATGTGGTGGAGCAGGGCCTGGACGTGGGCTTTGCCTATGACGGCGATGCCGACCGCTGCCTGGCCGTGGATGAGCGCGGCCGTGTGGTCGACGGCGACCAGATCCTGTACGTGTGCGGTGTGTACCTGAACAAGCACGGTCGCCTTTCGGGCGGTACCGTGGTGCCGACGATCGCCAGCAACTTTGGCCTGGTCAAGTCGTTGGAGCTTGCCGGTCTGAGTGCCGTGACCAGCGGCGTGGGTGACCGTCATGTGTATGCCAAGATGCGCGAGGGCGGCTACAGCCTGGGCGGCGAGCAAACGGGGCATACGATCTTTGGCGATATCGAGCGCACGGGCGACGGCATTATGACCTCGCTGCGTGTGATGGAAGTGATTCGCGCCGAGCGCGAGACGCTCTCGCAGCTCACGGCTCCGTGCAAGTTGCTGCCGCAGGCGCAGGTTGCCGTGCACGTGACGGATAAGGACGCCGCGCTGGGCAGCATGGGCGTGCAGGCCGCCATCGCCGAGGCCGAGGCGTCGCTGGCGGGCGAGGGCCGTGTGCTCGTGCGCAAGAGCGGAACCGAGTCGGTGATTCGCGTTTTGGCCGAAGCCCCCGACCAAGCAGCTGCCGACGCCGCCATGAAGCGCATCGCCAACGCACTCGAGGCTCTGTAGTTACGCGGTTTTACCAAACCGCGTAACTGCTCGACGCTGCAAACGCCCCTAAGCGGCAATCTGACGTTCAATTTCAAGGGCGCGACCAGAAGGTCAGCGCCCTTTCATTTCACGTCACCTTGCTCGCTTAGGGTCGTTTTCGCTGACGTTGCCAAGACATTGGCGTCAACATAGTTGGCGTTGGCGATGGCGTGCTGGTCAATCCTTACAGCTCGTACAGTGTGGTGAACTTGTCCTGCAGGTAGCTGCAGTAGTAGCGGGCATCGAACGCCATGCCGCACGCGCCCTTGATGAGCTCCGGCGCGTCCTTGGCGCGACCCCACTGCCAAATGTGTTCGCCCAGCCAGGCACGGACCGATGTCAGATCGCCGCTCGCACAGGCGCCGTTGAGGTCGACACCGTCGCGGCACATGGCCGGCACAAACATGGCGTCGTAAGCGCTGCCCAGCGCATAGGTGGGGAAGTAGCCAAACGAGCCACCGCTCCAGTGCGTATCCTGCAGGCAGCCGTGTGTGTCGTCGGGAACGGGAATGCCCAGATACTCGTCCATAAAACGATTCCAAAGCGCGGGGATATCCTTGGCCGTGGCCTCGCCGGCAAACAGCATACGTTCGATCTGGTAGCGCACCATAATATGCAGCGGGTAGGTGAGCTCGTCGGCCTCGGTGCGGATTAGCGACGGCTGCGCGATGTTCACGGCGCGGTAGAGCGTGTCCTCGTCGACGTCGCCGTAGACCTCGGGCGCGTGACGGCGCAGCACCTCGAGCAGCGGTCCCATAAAGGCGCGACTGCGACCCACGGTGTTCTCAAAGAAGCGGCTCTGGCTCTCGTGGATGCCCATGGAGGTGCCGCCCTCCAGGCAGGTGCGCGCGTAAGCGGGGCTCACGCCCAGCTCGTACATGGTATGACCGGCCTCGTGGATGATGCTGTAGACGTTGGAGATACAGTCGTCCTCGTAGATGTGCGTGGCGATGCGCGCGTCGCCCACCGAGAAGCCCTCGCTAAACGGATGCTCGGTAAAGGCGAGCGTGGTATCGTCCAGGTTAAGGCCGACGAGTTTCATCAGGTCGAAGCTCATGGCGCGCTGAGCGGCCTCGGGCACGTGGGCGTGCAAAAAGTCTGCAGCGGGTTGCTGACCGCGTTCGCCGATGGCGTGCACGAGCGGCACGACCGTCGCCTTGACCTCATCGCAAAACGCGTCGAAGCTCTTGGCGGAAAGGCCACGCTCGTACTGGTCGAGCCAAACGTCGTATGGATCGCGCTTGGGGTCCATGAGCTCGGCCTGATGCTTAAGTTGGGCGACGATTCTGTCCACATAGGGCTCAAAGCTCGCCCAGTCATTGGCCGCCTTGGCCTTGTGCCACACGGCATCGGCCTCGCAGGTGAGCCTGGTCCAGGCCTCGGCTTCTTCGGTGGGAATGGCGCTTGCCTCGCGCTGGTCGCGGCCGAGCACGCGAATCTCGTCGAGCAGTTGCGGGTCGTCGATCTTTTCGCCCGCGACTGTCTCACGCGCGAGAGAGCGCACGAGCTCAACGGACTTTTTGCTGGTCAGGAGCTTGTGATGTTCGCCGGCAAGGGTGCCCATAGCATCGGCGCGGGCCGCGGCGCCGTTGGCGGGAGCAATCGTCGCGCCATCGAACTCGGCAATCTTGAGCAGGTACTCGCGGGTCCACAGCTTGCCCTCGAGCTTACGGAATTTTTTGACAGCCTTATCGACCTTCATGCCTTTGGGCGTCTTGCCCACTGCGGGCTTGGCCTTCTTATCGTGCTTCTCACCCATACCATATCCTTGATCTCGCGAGCCGAGCGCCATGGATGGGCGCACGGCCAGTTTGCACAGCTACCTGCCTTGTACCCAGTGCGGACAAAACGGAACGCGGCGATATGCTCGCAGAATGTGTTATCCTGTAGCCCAATGCGTTGACGGAGAGGGTTTTGCCCGCCGCGTCGCCGGCAAGAGAGGGAAGGTCATGGGCTGCAAGCCTTCCTGCGGTGGCAAGGGCCAAGCGTTCACTCCCGAGCAGCGACCTCAACGGGCGCGCGGCCAGCGGCGGCGAAGCCCCAGTAGGGAAGCCGTGAGCCTCGCGATAAGGGGCGCAGAGTGGGCACGGCGGGCCAGACATCCGCCGGGTCAAACAAGGTGGTACCGCGGAATTCAACCGTCCTTGGGCAATGCACATGCCCGAGGACGGTTTTTTATTACCGAACCGGGCCGCGTTTTCGCAACGTCAGACGGCGGCAGCCGCCTCGGCAAACGGAGAGCGCGAGAGACGAAAGGGAAGACATGAGTCTGATTGATGATCTGGTCAAACTCGAGGAAGAGGCCAAGGAGCTCGTCGCAGGCGCCGACGACGCAGCCAAGCTCGAGGCTGCGCGCGTTGAGCTGCTCGGCCGCAAGGGCCGCATCACCGGCCTGATGCGCATGATGGGCAAACTCGCCCCCGAGGATCGTCCCGTGATGGGCAAGCGCGCCAACGAGATGCGCCAGCTGATCGAGGGCATGCTCGACGAGCGCAACACCGAGATGAAGGCCGCCGCCCTCAAGCGCGCACTCGAGCACGACGCCGTCGACATCACGCTGCCGGGCATCCGTCCGCAGATCGGCCACCAGCACCTGATCAAGCAGATCATCGAGGAGGCCGAGGACATCTTCTGCGGCATCGGCTACACCGTCGAGTCCGGTCCCATGGTCGACACCTCCTACTACAACTTCACCGCGCTCAACGCCCCCATGGATCACCCGAGCCGCTCGGCCCGCGATACCTTCTACGTGGTCGACAATAACCCCGGCAGCGTCGCGCACCCCGAGGCCCACGCCCACGGCGAGTCCGACGTGCTGCTGCGCACCCAGACCTCGGGCGTGCAGATCCACACTATGGAGTCGCAGAAGCCGCCCATCTACATGATCTGCCCGGGCACCGTCTACCGTCCCGACACGGCCGATGCCTGTCACCTGCCGCAGTTCAACCAGATCGAGGGCCTGGTCGTCGACGAGGGCATTACCTTTGGCGACCTTAAGGGCACGCTCGACCACTTTGTTAAGTGCATGTTTGGCGAGGACCGCAAGACGCGCTATCGCCCACACTTCTTCCCCTTCACCGAGCCCAGCTGCGAGGTGGACGTGAGCTGCCACGTGTGCGGCGGCAAGGGCTGCAACTTCTGCAAGCACAGCGGCTGGATCGAGATCCTGGGCTGCGGCATGGTCGACCCCAACGTCCTGATCAACTGCGGCATCGACCCCGAGAAGTACACCGGCTTCGCCTTTGGCATTGGCGCCGAGCGCGTCGCGGCCCTGCGCTACGACCTGCCCGACCTCAGAACGCTCATGACAGGCGATATGCGCTTCTTGAATCAGTTCTAGGCTGCGGCTTGCCCAAGCACGGCACCTCGGCGCTCATTCGTCGCTTGCGTACCAAAGTACGCGGCACTCCTCTTTCGGGCCGATCTGCCGCACTTGGACAACCCTCGCTTTGTAAGGAATGTTCACAAAGTTGAAGTTTCCACCTGCATCTCTTCGCAGGCTTTCAGTATGAAAGGAGAGCTAGATGCGTGTTTCTTACGACTGGCTCAAGACCATGATCGATATTCCGGAGGATCCTAAGACCCTTTCGGACGAATATATCCGTACCGGAACCGAGGTCGAGGCGATCGACACCGTGGGCGAGTCCTTCGACCACGTGGTGACCGCCAAGGTGCTCACCAAGACCCCGCACCCCGATAGCGACCACATGTATGTGTGCTCGGTCGATGTGGGCGACAAGAACCTCGACGCCGACGGCAACCCCGCTCCGCTGCAGATTGTCTGCGGCGCGCAGAACTTTGAGGCCGGCGACCACATCGTCACGGCCATGATCGGTGCCGAGCTGCCCGGCGACATCAAGATCAAGAAGAGCAAGCTTCGCGGCGTCGTGTCCATGGGCATGAACTGCTCCGCGCGCGAGCTCGGTCTGGGCGGCGACCACTCCGGCATTATGATCCTGCCCGAGGATACGCCCTGCGGCATGCCGTTTGCCGAGTATGTGGGCTCGAGCGATACCGTGCTCGACTGCGAGATCACGCCCAACCGCCCCGACTGCCTGTCTATGATCGGTATGGCCCGCGAGACCGGCGCCATCTTCGACCGCGATTTTCACGTAGAGCTGCCCGCCATCAAGGCCGAGACCGGCCGCGCGACCGACGACGAGCTTTCCGTCGAGATTGCCGACGAGGGCCTGTGCGACCGCTACGTTGCCCGCATCGTGCGCAACGTCAAGGTCGGCCCGTCGCCCGACTGGATGGTCAAGCGCCTTAACGCCCTGGGCGTGCGCCCGCACAACAACATCGTCGACATCACCAACTATGTGATGATGCTCACCGGTCAGCCGCTGCACGCCTTTGGCCTGGACACCTTTGCCGCGCGCGATGGTCACCGTCGTGTGGTGGTTCGCGCCGCCCAGCAGGACGAGAAGTTCACGACGCTCGACGGCGAGGAGCGCGTGCTCGACGCCGGCATGGGCCTCATCACCGACGGCGAGCGTCCCGTGGCGCTGGCCGGTGTCATGGGCGGCATGGATTCCGAGATCGAGGACGATACCGTTGACGTGATGGTCGAGAGCGCCTGCTTCAACGCCGGCCGCACCTCGCACACCAGCCGTGACCTATCGCTGATCTCCGACGCCTCCATCCGCTTTGAGCGCCAGGTCGACGAGACCGGCTGCGTGGATGTCGCCAACGTTACCTGCGCGCTCATCGAGGAGATTGCCGGCGGCGAGGTTGCTCCCGGTTATGTCGACGTTTTCCCCGCGCCCAAGACCATCGACAGCATTAAGCTGCGCCTGGCCCGCGTGCACGCCATCTGCGGTGCCGATATCGAGCCCGACTTTATCGAGCGTTCGCTCACCCGTCTGGGCTGCACCGTCGAACGCGACGGTGAGGACTTTATGGTTACCCCGCCGAGCTTCCGCCCAGACCTGCCGCGCGAGATTGACCTGATCGAGGAGGTCCTGCGCCTATGGGGCATGGGCCGCGTGACGGCGACAATCCCGGCTGCCAAGAACCACATCGGCGGCCTGACCCGCGAGCAAAAGCTCACCCGCAAGGTCGGCGAGATCCTGCGCGCCTGCGGTCTTAACGAGACCACGACCTTTGGCTTTGCCGCCCCGGGCGACCTGGAGAAGATCGGCATGTCCACCGAGGGCCGCGGCTGCCCCGTGGTGCTCATGAACCCGCTGGTGGCCGAGCAGACCGAGATGCGCCGCTCGCTGTTGCCGGGCCTACTGCAGTCCGTTGCCTATAACGAGGCCCACGGCACGCCCAACGTGCACCTGTACGAGGTCGGCAGCCTGTTCCATGGTCGCGAGAATGCCAGCCTGCCCAAGGAGACCAAGTCCGTCGCGGGTGTGCTCTCGGGCCAGTGGAGCGAGCAGTCCTGGAACATGAAGTACCGTAAACTGCGTTTCTTCTTTGGCAAGGGTATCGTCGAGGAGCTGCTCGCCCAGCTGCGCATCGAGAAGGTTCGCTTCCGTCCCGTCGAGGGCGAGGGCTATGCCTTTTTGCAGCCGGGTCGTGCGGCCGAGGTTCTGTCCGGCGGCACCGTGCTGGGCTGGGTCGGCGAGATTCACCCCGAGGCGCGCGAGGCGATGGGCATCGATGAGGTCGTCGTTGCCTTTGAGCTCGATCTGGACAAGCTCATCAAGGGCGCCCGCAACCAGGAGAACTACCGCGAGTTCTCGCAGTACCCGGCCGTTGAGCACGACCTTGCTATCGTGGTCGATAACTCCGTGACCTGCGAGGATCTTGAGCGCCGTATTACCAGCGCCGGCGGCAAGCTGCTCGAGGGCGTGCGCCTGTTCGATGTCTACCGCGATCCGGTTCGTATCGGCAAGGGCAAGAAGTCCATGGCCTTTGCGCTCACGTATCGCTCGGACGACCACACGCTTACCAGCGAAGAGGTCGAGAAGGCGCACCAGAAGATCGTCACCAAGGTGTGCAAGGGCGTAAACGGCGAAGTCCGCTCGTAATCTTTGCTGTTCGGAACCCGCCCCCTGCGGGGTTTTCACGGCAACGTTCTCGCCGCTTCGCGGCTGCGGGATGTTGCCTTAGAAAACCCCTCTCGGGGGCGGGTTCCTGCGTTAACCTTGTTGCGAGCGGACTGCACCTTCTTCCGGGTGACCGGAAAGTTGGGAGTGCATGGGCCCTTTATTGGGCGGTGCGTGGACCTGGGTTAATAACGTACGTATTGCAAGGGCGTGCTGCGTTGTGGGCGGTGCGCCTTTTTGTTAGTATGCAGAGTCGGTGTTACGGATTGTTGGAAACGTAACACACAACGTTCTGATTGAGAGGACTCATGCATATTCCCGATAATTATCTGTCCCCGCAGACCGATGCCGTTATGGCGGTGGCGATGGTGCCCGTATGGGTTCACTGCATCAAAAAGGTGCGCGCCACGCTCGATCGCGAGCATATGGCGTTCCTGGGCATCTGCGCCGCATTCTCCTTCTTGCTCATGATGTTCAACGTGCCGCTGCCCGGCGGTACCACTGGCCATGCCGTTGGCGGCGCGCTCATCGCACTGCTGCTGGGTCCCGAGGCCGCTGCCATCGCGGTCTCGGTCGCACTGGCGCTGCAGGCACTGCTGTTTGGTGACGGCGGCGTTCTGTCCTTTGGCGCCAACTGCTTTAACATGGCCTTTGTGCTGCCGTTTACCGCTGCTATCGTGTTCCGTGCGCTCAACGGCCGTCTGCACGACAAGAGCTGGGGCACCTCGGTTTCTGCCATCGTGAGCGGTTGGGTCGGCCTGTGTCTGGCGGCTCTGTGCGCGGCGGTCGAGTTCGGTATTCAGCCGATGCTCTTCACCAACGCTTCGGGCGCCCCGCTGTACTGCCCCTTCCCGCTGTCCGTGGCTATTCCTGCCATGTTGGTCCCGCATATGCTGGTTGCCGGTGTGGTCGAGGGCGTGGCGACGGCCGCGATCTACGGCTTTATCAAGAAGACGGCGCCGGGCATTATCGTCGGCCCCGAGGCCGCCGAAGGCCAGCTTGCCGCCGATGGTACCGCCAAGAAGACTTCCCTGATCCCCACGCTCATTCTGGTCGCCGTGCTTGTCGTGGCTACGCCGCTCGGCTTGCTTGCCACCGGTGACGCCTGGGGTGAGTGGGACGCCGAGGGCGCCGCGACCGCCGTTCAGGAGGCTGGTGACGACAGTCTGCAGGCTTCGGTCGGTCTCGATACCCCGACCTTTGCCGATGCCCTGCCCACGGGCGATTATCTGCAGGCCTATTCCGAGGAGCAGGGCCTTGGCTTTGCCGGCCAGGCCGCGATGTATATTCTTTCGGGCGTGATTGGCGTGGCGGTGCTCACTATCGCATTCCGCCTGGTCTCGCTGACGGTCAAGGAAAGCGGTGCTCATGGCAATAGCCGAGCTGCCTAGCTGGCTTGCGGCCGAGGAGCGATATGAGCCCTTGGGGGCTCGGCATCGTGTGATGCAAAAGAATGTCCTGCACCTGGCGAGCCTGCTTGAACGGGTTCGCCTGGGTGGAGGCGCGCACGAGGGCGGGTCGATGGTCGACCGCGCCCTTTCTTCCGTTTCGGCCCCGGTGCGCCTGGTGGGGATGTTCCTCTGCGTTCTGTGCGTGTGCCTGACGCAGAGCCCGCTGTACCTCATGTTGATGGCGGCTGTCGCGCTGGTGCTCGTTGCCGTGCGCCCCGTACGCGGGCTGCGGGCAACCTTTGTGCCGGCGCTTGGCGCTGCGGGGCTCGCGGTGGTTCTGGCACTGCCTGCCCTGCTGCTGGGCGCGTCTGCCACGGGTGCCATGCTCAAGATCGCGCTCAAGACGTTTATTAATGTGTCGCTGGTACTGGGTGTTTCGTGGACGCTTACCTGGAGCCGCATGTCGGCGGCGCTCAAAATGCTGCACCTGCCCGACGAAGTTATCTTTACGTTTGATATGGCGCTCAAGCATATCGAGGTGCTGGGACGCACGGCGCACGATCTGTGCGAATCGGTCATGCTGCGCAGCGTGGGTCGTGCGCCTACGGGTTTTTCGCGCACCGACTCGCTGGCGGGTATCATGGGCATGACGTTTATCAAGGCGATGGAATGCAGCCGCGCGATGGACGAGGCCATGCTTTGCCGCGGCTTTGCCGGCGTGTATCCGGCGCCTGCACGCGCCGGGTTTGACTGGCGCGATGCCGTTTACGCGGCCGTTGTGGCGTTGCTCGTCGTGTTGTGCGCGGTGTTGTAGCGCGGACGGTCGAACTGTCGATGTGAGTAGGGAAGGGCGGCGTTTTGGCAAACGATACGAATAACGCGATGGGTGCGAGCGGTGCTGCCGGCGCCGAGGTCACGCCGCTCATCGAGTTTCGCGACGTGGTGTTTTCCTATGCGGGTCATACGGTGGTCGACGGCGTTTCATTGCGGGTGAACCGTGGGGAGCTCGTTGCTCTGCTTGGTCCCAACGGCTGCGGCAAGACGACGATTATGCGCCTTATTAACGGCCTTGAACTCGCGGACGCAGGGGCATACCTGTTTGACGGGCACGTGATCGATGCGGCGTTTCTAAAGGATTCCGCGGCCGCTCATCGTTTTCATCAGCGCGTGGGCTTTGTGTTCCAGAATGCCGATGCGCAGCTCTTTTGCGCCACAGTCGGCGAGGAGGTCGCGTTTGGTCCCGCGCAGATGGGACTGCCGGCAGACGAGCTCGAGCGCCGCGTGCGCGATGCCATGGGGCTGTTCCAGGTTGCCGATCTTGCCGACGCCTCGCCTTATCAGCTCTCGGGCGGGCAAAAGAAGCGTGTGGCGCTGGCGGCCGTCGTGTCGATGAACCCGGATATCTTGGTCCTCGACGAGCCTACCAATGGGCTCGACGAGGACTCATGCGACATCGTGGTCAACTTTCTACTGGCCTATGTTGCTGCCGGCAAGACGGTCTTGATAAGCACGCATCATCAAGATTTGGTGCGGCGCCTGGGTGCCCGCGCCATCTATATCGATCGATATCACCATGTGGTCGAGGCGCCCGTGCCGTCGTATGGAACCGAAAGCGGTGCTGCGGAATAGTTGCTGCGTAGGGTATGTATGGCCGCCTGTGCGACTCTGCCGTGATGGTATAGTTAACCAGGTTTTATGGGGGTGGCTATGCCAAGTTGGAACATTCATATCGCTCAAACGGAGCGCTTGCTGGCGCGTGCTGGCGTGCTTGCCGATAGCGTTCGTGACCGCAATGCCTTCTTGTTTGGCTGCGTGGTTCCGGATATCTTCGTGGGCTATATGGTCCCTGGTATCGCTGATCCCATTCCGTATCGCATTACGCACTTTGCAAACCCCGAGCCTATCCCTAAGCCGCGCGAGCACGAGTTCTGGGATACCTATGTGGCGCCGCTGCTCAAAGGGGCGTCTGTTGGTACGCCGGCTGCCGCGACCTCGATCGCCGAGGAGCGCGAGCGACTCAATCGGGTGCATTATCCCCAACGCTACAAGGACGCCGAGCCGGTTGCCGGTCCCGGTGCTAGCGAGCTTTCGCTCGCGCCCGGTGACGTGGCGCAGTCGCTGCTCGATTTGACGCTGGGCGTCTGGTCGCATCTGGTGGCGGATACCGTATGGAATACGCGCGTGAATCAGTACCTGGAGGCGCACGGCGGCAAGCCGTGCGAGGAATTCCGCATTAAAAAGCAAGGCGACTTTGACTGGTTTGGCAAGACGCTCGGCATCGTTTCGATTCCGCGCGCGACCAATCGCCTGTATACTGCGGCGACGCGTTTTGGTCAGTATCCCATCCATAAGGAGTATGTGCTCAAGACCATCGGCGTTATGCACGAGATTGTACGCGAAAACCCCGGCCAGCCCGATCATCCGCCGTATCGCTTGCTAACTGAGGAGTTTTTCGATACAACGTTTACCGAGGTCATCGAGCTGACCGAGGCGGGATTTGCCGCCCGCGTCGCATCACCCGGTGTTCCTGCTCTGCCCCTGATCGCTAGCTGCTAGCTGGCCGGCCCGGCAGTGAACAGCTCATCCCAATCGACCAACAGCTCCCGTCGCAGGGCGTAAACACGGCAAACGAGCTGCACATTTCATAGCATGCCATAAGTAGCTGGTTGCGTGTCATGCCGTGCGGGAGGCATCGATGCACAAATAAAGGGCCCGGAAGGCGAAGCCTTCCGGGCCCTTTGCAATGCAAGCATGCTTGCAAGTGCGATTTAGCGCACCTGAGCGACGTAAGCGACGTTGGTCGAGGAGACCTTGTCCTCGAGCTGGACGCTCATGCGGGGATCGCCGGCGGTGGCGACGGTCAGATCGCCGGTCTCGACGTAGCCGAGCTCCTTGGCGGTCTCGATCGCCTTGACGATCGTGCCGTTGACGGTGCCCTGCGTGATGGCAGCCTGGTGCGGGATAACGCCCCAGTACATGATCATCTGCTGGACGGCCCACTCGTGGCGGGAGAATGCGCAGATCGGCATGTTGGGACGGAAGTGCGAGATCAGGCGAGCGGTGCGACCGGTGGTCGTCGGCACGGTGATGCACTTGGCGCCAACGGTGGTGGCCATGTTCACAGCGGACATACCCACAACGTTGTTGACGACGCGGGTGCCGTGGGCGCCAGCCGGAACCTCGAGCGGAGCGTGGGCCGGGAGGTACTTCTCGGTCTCGAGAGCAATGCTAGCCTGCATCTTAACGGCCTCGACCGGGTACTTACCGGCAGCGGACTCGCCAGAGAGCATAACGGCGTCGGTGCCGTCGTAGATGGCGTTAGCAACGTCGGCAACCTCGGCGCGCGTCGGGCGCGGGTTCTGCTGCATGGAGTCGAGCATCTGCGTAGCGGTGATAACGGGCTTGTAGGCCGCGTTGCACTTGGCGATGATCTCCTTCTGGATGTGCGGAACGAGCTCGGGCTTGATCTCGATACCCAGGTCGCCACGGGCGACCATGATGCCGTCGGAAGCCTCGAGGATCTCGTCGAAGTTCTCGACGCCCAGGGCGCACTCGATCTTCGGGAAGATCGTCACGTGCTCGCCACCGTTCTCGCGGCAAAGCTTGCGGATGCCGCGGACGGACTCGCCGTCACGGATGAAGGAAGCGGCGATGTAGTCGATGTTCTCGGTCAGGCCAAAGAGGATGTCCTGACGATCGCGCTCGGTGATGGCGGGCAGCGAGATGTTGACGTTGGGCATGTTGACGCCCTTGCGCTCGCCGATCAGGCCGTCGTTCTTAACGACGCAGGTCATGTCCTGGCCGCTGACGGACTCGACCTCGAGGGCAACCAGGCCGTCATCGATCAGGATGAGGGAGCCCTTCTCGACCTCGGAGGGCAGAGCCAGGTAGTCGAGGGAGATGTGCTCAGCGGTGCCGTGGAAATCCTCGGACGTGGGCTGAGCGGTGACGACGATCTTATCGCCGGTCTTGACGGCAACCTTCTTGCCGTCGACCAGAAGGCCGGTGCGGACCTCGGGGCCCTTGGTGTCGAGCAGGATGCCGACAGGCAGACCGAGCTCCTTGGAAATACGGCGGACGCGCTCGATGCGACCGTGGTGCTCGTCGTAGGAGCCGTGCGAGAAGTTAAAACGGGCGACGTTCATGCCCGCCTTGATCATCTCGCGGATGGTCTCGTCGCTATCGCAGGCGGGACCCATGGTGCATACAATCTTAGTACGCTTGTACATTCAGACCTCCATCTGACATCGTCTTGCGCTGATAGATAAACCATAAGAAATAAAACCGAGATGATTATAACGAAATGCCGACCGAATACCCCAAAAAATCGACCGTATGCCGAAATGGAAGTTCATTTTTGCGGGAAAAACGGTATATGAAAAATCTTTACCAACCACTCCAACCGCTGCTATCTGGGCGATATGTCAGTTTGGCGATGTGCCGAAGAAAAAACGTTTTACCAATGTTGAGCATCACACGGCCTGCACCGTTGCGTGCGGACCATATTTCCAAACCGATTGTTTTGGCTAGACGCGTCGCTTTGGGGTACCATAGCTCCACTATCAACTGCCGCTCAGCACGGCAGCCTTGATGAGCCCTTGCCCTTCTCCTGGGAATTATGATCGGGCATCAATCTGCTGAGTGGCCCGAATCCCAGGAGGGGACTCTATATGCAAAAGGAATACCTGTCCGCCGCGGCGGAGGTGCTCAGCGACCAAGGTGTCGATGAGAACCTCGGCCTGAGCAACGACGAGGCGTCTTCGCGCCTCGCCAAGACAGGCCCTAACAAGCTCGAGGAAGCTGAGAAGACGCCGCTGTGGAAGCGTTTCTTTGAACAGATGGCTGACCCTATGGTCATCATGCTGATCGTTGCCGCCGTCATCAGTGCGCTCACGGGCATGGTCAAGGGCGAGCCCGACTTTGCCGATGTTGCCATCATCATGTTCGTCGTTATCGTCAACTCGGTGCTGGGCGTGGTCCAGGAAGCCAAGAGCGAGGAGGCCCTCGAGGCCCTGCAGGAGATGAGTGCGGCGCAGTCCAAGGTGCTACGCGACGGCAAGCTCGTGCACCTGCCGAGCGCCGAGCTCGTGCCCGGCGACGTGATCATGCTCGAGGCGGGCGACTCCGTCCCGGCCGACTGCCGCGTGCTCGAGAGCGCCACGATGAAGATCGAAGAGGCCGCGCTCACCGGCGAGTCCGTGCCCGTCGAGAAGCATGCCAACGTGATCGAGCTCGCCGCCGGCACCGACGACGTGCCGCTCGGCGACCGTAAGAACATGTGCTATATGGGCTCCACCGTCGTGTACGGCCGTGGTCGCGCCGTCGTGGTCGGCACCGGCATGAACACCGAGATGGGCAAGATCGCCGGCGCCCTGGCCGAGGCCAAGGAAGAGCTCACGCCGCTGCAGGTGAAGCTCGCCGAGCTCAGCCGCATCCTCACCATCATGGTGATCGTCATCTGCGTCGTCATCTTTGGCGTTGACATCCTCCGCCACGGCGTGGGCAACGTCCTTACCGATCCGACTGCCCTGCTCGACACCTTTATGGTTGCCGTCTCGCTCGCCGTCGCCGCCATCCCCGAGGGCCTTGTTGCCGTCGTGACCATCGTCCTTTCGCTTGGCGTGACCAAGATGGCCAAGCGCCGGGCGATTATCCGCAAGCTCTCTGCTGTCGAGACCCTTGGCTGCACACAGACCATCTGCTCCGACAAGACCGGTACCCTTACCCAGAACAAGATGACCGTCGTCAAGCACGAGCTCGCTGCGCCCAAGGAGAAGTTCCTGGCCGGCATGGCGCTGTGCTCCGATGCTCAGTGGGACGAGGAGCTGGGCGAGGCCGTGGGCGAGCCGACCGAGTGCGCGCTCGTCAACGACGCCGGCAAGGCTGGCCTCACCGGCCTGACTGCCGAGCATCCGCGCGTGGGCGAGGCCCCGTTCGACTCGGGCCGCAAGATGATGTCCGTGATCGTCGAGACCTTGGATGGCGAGTACGAGCAGTACACCAAGGGCGCGCCCGACGTGGTGATCGGCCTGTGCACCCATATCTACGAGGGCGAAAAGGTCGTCCCGCTGACCGAGGAGCGTCGCGCCGAGCTCGTGGCCGCCAACAAGGCCATGGCCGACGAGGCTCTGCGCGTGCTGGCGCTGGCAAGCCGCACCTACACCGAGGTCCCGAGCGACTGCAGCCCCGCTGCGCTCGAGCACGACCTGGTCTTCTGCGGCCTGTCCGGCATGATTGACCCGGTCCGTCCCGAGGTGGCTGACGCTATCCGCGAGGCGCACGACGCTGGTATCCGCACCGTCATGATCACGGGCGACCACATCGACACCGCCGTGGCCATCGCCAAGCAGCTGGGTATCGTCGCCGATCGCAGCCAGGCCATCACGGGCGCCGACCTCGACCGCACGAGCGACGAGGAACTCGACGCGCACATCGAGGACTACGGCGTGTACGCCCGCGTCCAGCCCGAGCACAAGACCCGCATCGTCGAGGCCTGGAAGTCGCGCGACCAGATTGTGGCCATGACGGGCGACGGCGTCAACGACGCCCCGTCCATCAAGCGTGCCGACATCGGCGTGGGCATGGGCATCACCGGTACCGACGTCACCAAGAACGTTGCCGACATGGTGCTTGCCGACGACAACTTCGCCACCATCATCGGTGCTTGCGAAGAGGGTCGCCGCATCTACGACAACATCCGCAAGGTCATCCAGTTCCTGCTTTCGGCAAACCTTGCCGAGGTCTTCTCGGTGTTTATCGCCACGCTCATCGGCTTTACCATCTTCCAGCCGGTGCAGCTGCTGTGGGTGAACCTGGTTACCGACTGCTTCCCTGCGCTCGCGCTGGGCATGGAGGACGCCGAGGGCGACATCATGAAGCGCAAGCCGCGCAACGCCAAGGACGGTGTCTTTGCCGGACATATGGGTCTGGACTGCGTGGTCCAGGGCCTAATCATCACCGTGCTGGTGCTGGCGAGCTTCTTTGTGGGCGTGTACTTTGACATGGGCTACATCCACATCGCCGATATGATCGCCGGCAATGCCGACGAGGAAGGCGTGATGATGGCGTTCATCACGCTCAACATGGTCGAGATTTTCCACTGCTTCAATATGCGCAGCCGTCGTGCGTCGCTGTTCACCATGAAGAAGCAGAACAAGTGGCTGTGGGCTTCCGCCGCGCTGGCACTGGTGCTGACGGTGATCGTGACCGTGCAGCCGACGCTTGCTGAGATGTTCTTTGGCCCCGTAACGCTTGAGCTCAAGGGCGTTGTCGCTGCCCTGGGCCTTGCCTTCCTGATTATTCCGCTGATGGAGATCTACAAGGCGATCATGCGCGCGGTGGAGAAAGAGTAAGTTAACCTGTCCGGGCCCGCCCCTGCGTGTTTTCTTCTTCGCTGGTCCTCGCGCTTCGCGCTGCGGGATCGCTCAGAAGAAAACACTCCCGGGGCGGGCCCTGCGGTATCCTTGTTGGCTTTTCTCCCGTGCGGATGAAAAGGGCTGAGGGAAAGTTTGTGAGCTGGTCGGGCTTTGCCCGGCCAGCTTTTTTTGATTTAAAATACCTGCTCAGTTGTGATTTATGGTGCTGGGAGGCGCTTGTGGGCAAGGCTAAGGCTAAAGCGAAGAAAAAGACGACGGGGGCGCGGGCTAAGCGTGACCGTCGTCGGAAGCTTGCGACCGAAGCCCCCGCGTCTGCCGAGGAGTTGTTGACGAGCGTACCGGGGCTCGATGCGTTGCAGGATGTTCCGGCGTTTGACGATCTGCCGGTTGATGCCGCCCAACGGGCAGCCTTCGATGATTTTTGCGCGCAAGCCGAGGAACCCGAGCAGATGCAGTTGGGCGCCGTGGTGCGCCTGGACCGCGGGTTTCCGCTGGTGGCGACTGCCGATGACACGTTTCGTGCCGAGCATGCCGTGGGGTTTGCCAAGTCGCGCGGCGAGGACGAGGTCCTGCTGCCTGCCGTGGGCGACCGTGTGGCGGTGCGCCGCGCTCCCGGGCACGATATGGGCGTGATTGAGTGCGTGCTGCCGCGCCGTACGAGCTTTGAGCGTTGGCGTGGCCGTGCCCGCGGTGAGCGCCAAGTGCTCTGCTCCAACGTTGACAGCGTGCTGATCGTGCAGGCGCTCGGCGCCGGCGAGGTGCTGCTCGATCGCGTGGCGCGCTCACTGGTGTTGGCGCTCGATTGCGATGCCGAGCCGGTGGTGGTGCTCACCAAGGCCGACCGCTGCGATGCCGAGGAGCTCGAGCGCGATCTGGACCGCGTGCGCCGCCTGGTGGGTCCGGACGTGCGCGTGATCGTGACGTCCTCTGCCGAGGGCCGCGGCCTGGACGAGGTCCGTGCCTGCGTGCCTGCCGGGAGCTGCGCCATGATTCTGGGCGAGTCGGGTGCCGGCAAGTCGACGCTGCTCAATGCGCTGCTGGGCCACGATACGTTGGCGACCGGCGGTGTGCGCGAACGCGACGACCAGGGCCGTCACACTACCGTCGCGCGCGTGATGGTGACGCTGCCGGGCGACGCCGGCGTGATCGCCGATGCCCCGGGCCTGCGCAGCCTACCGCTCGTGGGTCACGAGCGGGGTCTGGCGCGCGCCTTTCCCGAGATTGTCGAGGCATCGCGTGCGTGCCGGTTTGGCGATTGCACGCATGTCCATGAGCCGGGTTGCGCCGTTCGCGAGGCCGAGGACGCCGGGCAGATCGACAGCCTGCGTCTGGAAACGTTCCAAAACCTGGCGTCATCCATGCGCGTGAGCGCTCAAATGCTCGATCCCGATGTCCATCTGTAATTGATTTTTCCTATGACAGCCGTCTCCCAACTGTTCGGGAGGCGGCTTTTTTGCTGCGGAAAAGCCTCGAAACATGCAGTTTGCTGACGTGCTGACCAAAACCTTGCCACGAGCTTGACGGGCTGGTCAGCTTTTGGTCAGCGATTGGTTTGACATCGAAAACCAAGATTGCGATTGCGCCGCTTTGCACTCTGGCCGCCCAGACAATGGTGGTACGGGCATTCGCCCGGCACTGCCATGAGAGGAGCGGCCGTGAACAAGAGCAAGCGCATCGCCATCAGTTTGGTCGCGGGCGTGCTCGCTGCTCTGCTCTGCATGGTTTACGGCTCGTCGATCCGCTCGCAAGCCGAACAGGTCCAGGCTGAGACCTTGGCCAAGTACGGTGGCGATCGCGTCGAGGTATGCGTCGCGGCGCGCGATATCGATGTGGGTGAGACCCTCGATGAGACCAATGTCATAACCCAGGAGTGGCTGACGAGTCTGCTGCCGCGTGACGCGGCGACCGAGCTACGCCAGGTGCGCGGCGACGTGACGACTTCGCGTATTCCCAAAAACGCCGTGATCTGCAATGTCTACACCAAGGCCGAGAGCCACATGCTCGAGGTGCCTAAGGGCAAGGTCGCCGTTTCGGTGGCGGTCGATGCCGAGCACTCGGTCGGCGGTGCTGCGGGCGTGGGCAGCTACGTGGACGTGTACGTGCAAAAAGACGGCGTAACCGATCGGCTGTGCGGCGCGTACGTGATCGATACCAGTGAGGATTCCGGTTCCACGCGCGAGGGCAAGATCGAATGGGTGACGCTGGCGGCTGACCCCGAAGACGTCAAGGAACTGCTGGGAGCCTCGGGCAAGGGAACGGTCAGCTTGACGATTCCCGCCACGGCGCGCGGCAAAAAGAGCGGAGGCGACGAGTGATGAAGGCGATCTGGCTTGCGTGCTGCGCGTGCGGCGATTACGGGCTGTTGCAGCGGGAAGTCGAGGGCCGTGATGTGGGTGCACAGGTGCTTCGCGTGGGTGACCTGGACGGGCTGGTTTCCATGGCGCGGGCGTTTCCGTCGCGCCGCGGGGCTGCCATCATCGCGGCGTCTCTGTTTGATACCGAAGATGTGCGCAAGACTGTTGCGCGCCTGACGGCCGAAGGCCGCGTGAGTCGCGTGGTCGTGTTGATAG
Organism: uncultured Collinsella sp.; assembly: GCA_902490445.1. Taxonomy (GTDB): domain Bacteria; phylum Actinomycetota; class Coriobacteriia; order Coriobacteriales; family Coriobacteriaceae; genus Collinsella. The sequence goes on along the minus strand of CABUDZ010000001.1, from coordinate 23,447 downwards.
AAGCGCTCGATCCGTCGGATATCGAGGGGCTGTTTCGCGCGGGGGCGACCGAGGTCATCGCTGCGCACAGTGTATGCGGCAACGGGCGCGCGGGCGAGGGAGCGGTTGATTCCGATCGGCACATGACGATTGAGCCCGATGCTTTTGTTGATAGGGAACCCGGGGCGCCTCGCGCTACAAGAGGCCCGCGTGTTGATGATTATGGAAAAGCGGAAGCCGAGCATGGTCGGCGCCCCCGGAACCCCCTTGTAGACGATGACGCTGGAGGGCCGGCGCAGCATGCTGGCGACTCCCCGGCTGTAGATATGGGATACGTGCACGGCGTGAATCTGGCGGATGAACTCGACGAAGTTGAGGGCTTTGCCGGGTGCGGCGAGTTGTCGCTAATGCAGCATGAGCAGATTGCGCAGAACGAGCCTGCCTCGCAGACCGAACAAGCTGCCATGCCGGCTTGGACGCAGCGTGTGGTTGCGGCGGGGGAGACGGGGGCGCTGCCACCGACGCCCGCCCCGCCGCCTCCGATGCCGCCGGCAGACGCTGCCGCTCCGCCGCATCGAGCTCCGGTCATCTGCGCTATTTCGGGTTCGGGCGGTTGCGGCAAGTCGACGATCGTTGCCACCATGGCACACACATCGTCGCTGTTGGGCTTGCGTGCCGCCGTGCTCGACCTGGACCTGATGTTTGGAAACCTTTACGACTTGTTAGGCGTCGATGCTCCGCGCGATATGGCGGCACTTATCGAGCCGTCGGCGGCGGGCACGCTCACCGAGCCGGATATCGTAGCCACATCGATGCGCGTGGCGCCGGGCGTTACGCTCTGGGGTCCCGTCGCGGCGCCCGAGCAAGCCGAGCTCATGGCGCGTCCGGTGGAGCTACTGCTTGATGTTCTGCGTCGCGAATCCGACGTGGTCTTTATCGATACCTCGGTCTTTTGGGGCGACGCCGTGGCGGCTGCGGTGGCGGCGAGCGACCGTTGCCTGGTCGTTGGCGATGCGGCGGTGTCGTCCGCGACATCGGCGTCGCGCGTCATCGAACTGGCAAGTCGAGTAGGTGTGCCGCGCACGCGCATGAGCGCCGTGTTCAACCGGTTCGGTGCGCGCGGGGCAGACGAGGACGTCGCCATGCGCTTTGAGATTGCCTGTGCGTTGAGCTCCAAGATTCGTATCGCCGATGGCGGGCAGGATCTCGCCGCGCTCATGGCGTTTGGGCGCGCTGACGAGGCGGTGGGGCAGACCAGTGCTTTTGCGACTAGCATGCGCGAGGCCACGCGCGAGATGCTCGTGGAACTGGGGTGCGCCGTCGGCCCTTGGAGCGATATGGTCGCCGACCGTGCAACGCGTACCGAACGCCCGCGTATCCGCCTTCCCTGGTTGCGCGAGGGTGATCAGCGATGAGCCTGCAAACGAGGATTAAGGCTGCCGGCGCTGCAGCGGCGGCAGCGCCTGTAGATGCGGGGCGTCGCCGCGCGGTGAAACGACGCACCAAGCGCGCCGTGATGGACCGCATGGGTTACGACGAAGTGGCGCGTATCAGCGCCTATATCGACCCGGCACTTGCCCGCTCGGAATTGCGTCCTGCGGTGGAGGCGGCGCTCAATGTTGAGGAGCCGACCGATCTCGCGACGCCCGAGCGCGAAACCATCATCGACGAGATTTTGGATGACGTGGTGGGCTTGGGGCCGTTGCAGCCGCTCATCGAGGACGACGCCGTTACCGAGATCATGATCAACGGCTGCCGCTCGGCTTTCTTTGAACGCGGCGGCGTTTTGTACCCCATCGAGCATGCGTTTGAGGATGATGAACAGATCCGTGTGCTTATCGACCGCATCATCTCGCCACTTGGCCGCCGTATCGACGAGCGCAGCCCCATCGTCAACGCCCGCCTCAAAACGGGCTATCGCGTCAACGCGGTGATTCCGCCTGTGGCGATTGACGGACCGATTCTCACCATCCGAAAGTTCTCGGACCGTATCTGCTCGCTGGACGAGCTTGTGGGGCTGGGGTCGCTGCCGCTTTGGTATGCGCAGCTGCTGTCGTGCGCGGTGTCGCTGCGACAGGACCTGGCGGTTGCGGGAGGCACGGGATCTGGTAAGACCACCCTGCTCAACGCGTTGTCATGTGAGATTTCCACCGGCGAGCGCATCGTGACGATCGAGGACTCTGCCGAGCTCAAGTTTGCGCATCATCCGCACGTGGTGCGCCTAGAGGCGCGCGAGGCTTCAATTGAGGGTGAAGGCGCGGTGACGATCCGCGACCTGGTAACTAATGCCCTGCGCATGCGCCCCGACCGCATCGTGGTGGGCGAGGTGCGCGGTGCCGAGTGCTGCGACATGTTGCAGGCCATGAACACGGGCCACGACGGGTCGCTCACCACACTTCATGCGGGTTCAGAACAGGAGACCGTGGTGCGTCTGACGTTGCTTGCACGTTATGGCATCGACCTGCCGAGTGAGCTCATCGAGGAGCAGATTGCCATGGCGCTCGACGGTATCGTGATGTCCGAGCGCCACGCCGATGGCAGGCGCTTCGTCTCCTCGTATTCGGGGGTGCGACGCGCCGCATCGGGCGGCGTAGAGCTCGAGCGCTATGTGACGTTCGATGCCGCCGAGCGCACCTGGACGCTTGACCGCGAGCCGCCGTTTATCGCAGAAGGCCTGCGGTCGGGGACGCTCACACAAGAGGAGGTGGACGAATGGAGATCGCTGTGCCCCTCGTCGTAGGGGGCTTGGCAGGGCTTTCTGTCGCGACGGCGTGCGGGGCGGAACCTCGTGTGCCGCAGGTACCGCCGGCGGAGCTGGCACGTCAGGCGCTCGAGACGGTGGCAGAGAAGCTGCCGCGTGAGCTGGTGGAAAACGATCTGCTGAAAAAGATCGCCCGTTCGTGGGCATCGCTGGCTCCGGCGCATCGCCTTGGCCTCGTGATCGAGGATGCTTCGGGATGTTTGGCGTTTCTGCTGCTATCGAGCGGTGTCTGCTGCGTTTTACTAACGATGGTGTCGTTATCGCCCCTCGGATTTGCCTTGGGACTTGTTGCTCCGTTTGCCGTTGGTGCCGCTCGGGATGGCTTTGAGAGCCGGCGCGAGCAACACGATGCAGAAGAGGCAATGCCCGAGGCGTTTACCGCACTTTCCATGTCGCTTGCCTCGGGACATTCGCTGGCCCAGGGCATGCGCTTTGTGGGCGCTCATGCGCAAGAGCCAGTGCATAACGAGTTTTTGCGGGTGGCGGCGGCGATCGATTGCGGCATCTCGGCGACCGACGCGCTCGATGACTTGCTCGTGCGTATCGACGCCCCCGGTCTTTCGCTTGTGACCTTGGCGCTTAAGGTGTCTCAGCGCACCGGCGCTCCGCTTGCCGACTTACTGTCCGAGGCGTCGAGCATGGTGGGGGAGCGCATTGAGCTCAAGCGCCGCCTGGATGTTAAGACGTCGCAGGCTCGCATGTCTGCGCATATGGTCGCGGCGATGCCGGCGGGCATGTGCGCGGTGTTGGCGCTGCTTTCGGCAGATTTTCGTCGCGGTCTTGCGACGCCTGCCGGCGCGGGCGCTGTGGTGCTGGGTCTTGCCCTCAACGCCGTTGCCCTGGTGGTTATCCGGCGCATTATGCGGGTGGAGCTATGAGCGCCCCGGTTGCAGTTGCGGCTTGCCTGTGCGCCCTGAGCGTATTTGTCGCGACGGGGTTGGATCGGGCGGATGCACGCAAGGTCGCAGGGGCCTGCAAGCGCGAGGCGGTGCTGGTCGCTGCCGCGGGTCGCTCGGTGGTCGATGCTCTGACCGCGCGAGTGAAGGGCGCGGTTGGAGCGGGCGGCCCGGCGCGAGTGTCGCTCGGCGAAGTGTCCGAGATGATCGATGTTGTGCGCTTGGGTCTTTCGGCCGGTCTTTCGTTTGATGCGGCGCTTGAGATTTTCTGCGCCAACCGCCGGTCAGTGCTGGCTCTTCGCCTTGAGCGCGCCTGCATGGCGTGGCAGGTGGGCGTGGGCACGCGTGAGGACGAGTTGTTGGCCGCCGCGCGCGACCTGGACGTGCGAGCGCTCGAGACCTTTGCCATCACGGTGGGGCAGGCGCTCGCCCTGGGTGCCCCACTTGCCGAGACGCTGGCCGCTCAAAGTCGCGAGATCCGTGCGGCTCATCGCGCCGCGGTCGAGCGCGAGATCGAGCGTGCGCCCGTCAAGCTGCTGATTCCCACCGGCACGCTCATCTTGCCGGCGTTGCTTCTGTCCATATTGGGCCCGCTGCTGGGAGCAGGCGGGATGATGTAGGGAGGAATACATGAACACGATGACTGACGCTGCTGGCAAGGTCCAGGGCTGGGCGTTTTGCCGGGCGGCACATGTTCGTCAGCGCGCCAAGGAACTATTGCAGGAGGAGAGTGCACAGGGTACCACCGAGTATGCCATCTTGGTCGGCGTGCTCGTGGTGATCGCGATTATCGCCATCGTCGCATTTAAGGGCAAGGTCCAAGATCTATGGAACGCTATCAGCGAGGGCATCAACAGCCTGTAGAGGGCGAGCGTCCCATCGGGGTGCTGCTGGTGTTTGCTTGCCTGACCGTGGCGATAGCGGCGGTGCTTTGGGGGCTTAACGTCGCGCGGCAGCAGCGTCCTGGGACCGCCTCCGATTTGGGCTCAGATTCGGCGGTGGCGTCTCAAGAAGATGAGATGCGAGATGCGGACGATTCGGATGTCGCTATCACGGCGCAAACCTTTCTGCGGACGCTCGACAAGCGGTCTGGCACTGCGACGGATTCGCCTGAGGGCAACGCGATTGCGGTCCGGCTTGCATGGTCCGAGGACCGACCGATGACCGAAGCGGCGGAGGATATGCTGCGTGCCTATCGCGAGGTACCCACGGCACAACTTGCTCTGAGCGGCTATCTCGACATCAAGGGAAACGTGTGGGGCGCTATCGTGCGTGACGGACGCGGCTGGGTCGATATGGTGACGGTTGCCGCGGATACTGGCGATGCTTCGTGTCGTCTGCGCGCCGTGCGCCTGGTCCCGCAAACAATAAGCTCAAAGGAGGGATCGTGAAATGCATGGCGTTCTGCGTGAAGAGGTTGCCCAAGCGACTGTGGAATACGCCATCGTCACGGTGGCGCTGTTATCGATCGTGCTGGCGATCGCGGGGCTTTGGCGCGCTGGCACCGATGGGCGCTTGGCGGCGCTGGTTGAGCGGGCGGCATCCCATGGCGTTGCCTCGACATCGGTTATCGACGCCGCTGCGGGCGCTAAGGACATCGCGTTGTATTGATATCGCGCGTGAGGACCGGGCGCAGTCAACGGTCGAGGCCGCTTTTTTGCTGCCGACGTTTCTGACGCTCATCCTTCTCGCACTGCAACCGGTGTGCCTGCTCTATACGCGCGCGGTCATGGAGTCTGCCGCCGCCGAGACCGCGCGGCTCATGACCACGACGACGGCGGAGGACGACGATCTTAAGGAGTTTACCCGCCGCCGGCTTGCCGCAGTGCCCAACGTTTCGATCTTTCATGCCGGCGGGCCGTTGTCGTGGGATATCGAGCTTGGCCGGGCAGATGCGGGTAGCGTCTCGTCCGTGTCCGTTTCCGGCGAGGTCAAGCCGTTGCCTGTGATCGGTGCGTTTGCGCAGGCTATGGGTGGTACCGCCGAGGGCGGCTACGTTGAGCTCAAAGTCGATGTCTCGTATCAATCGCGTCCCGAATGGCTGGAGGGAGACTATGATTCGTGGATTGCTACATGGGATTAAGCGTTTCTGGTCTAGACGCGTTTTGACGTGCCGTCCGAGCTGCCATCGCAAGCGAGGCGGCTTTATGGGTCGAGCCGGTGTCGATCTGTTTATCGAAGACGGTGCCTACACCACGCTCTCCTCTGCGGTGGTCATCTTGGTGGTGCTCACGCTGCTGTTTTCGTCGACGGCGGCGATATGGAGCATGTCGCGTGCCGGGGATACCCAGGTGGCGGCCGATAGCGGCGCGCTGGCGGGTGCCAACGTAGTGTCGTCCTATCACACGGCTGCCACGGTGGTTGATGCGAGCATCTTGAGTCTGGGGCTGGCGGGGTTTGCCACGATCGGGACGGGCCTGGTCGCCATCCTCATCCCGGGTGCCGAACCAGTTGCCGGCAATATGGTCGACACCGGGATTGAGATCATTAAAACGCGCAACAAGTTTGCAAAAAGCGCATCGGAAGGCTTACAGAAAATCGAGACGGCTCTGCCGTATCTGATCGCCGCGCGTGCCACGCAGGCGGTGTCGGCGCAGGATACCGATAGTGTGACCTATACCGGTACGGCGCTTGCCGTGCCCAGGACATCCGAGTCTGATTTTGTTGCGCTCGAGGGTTCCGAGATCTCGACCGATGCCATTAAAGATGCGTCAGATGATTTAGAGCTCGCAGCCAAAAAGTTGAAGGAGGCTTCTGAGGATACGGCGAAAGCAAAAGAGCGCGCCTGGCTTGCGGACTGCGGCGGGTCGGACAAGGGCACGATTGGTGGCCGTTCGTGCATGTGGGAGCGCGCGAAGAAGCTGGCGTCGCTGCCGGGCGAGCTCAACCCACATTACGCATCGAGCGTCACGTGGGAGCCCCAGGTGGCGCTTGACCGAGCGAGAACATATTACCGTCAGCGCCTTGCTAACGAAAAGCCGCTTGGAAGCGGTGTCGAGATGCAGGCGGAGTCTGCCGCTCGAAAGGCGTTCTATCGGTATGCCGGTGAAGAGCTCGGGCGAGCCTCCATCGTGGACGACGGCACGAGCGTCGTCGCGGACCTGCCGCTGCTGCCGCGCAACGCGGACGAGGCCAGGGCGAGCGATCTTTATACCGATGCCGCGTGGCCGACGAGCAGCAATGACGGCAAGACGTACATCCATTATGGAACTGGCTGCCCAAACTATAAAAAGGGAGCGCCGGGAGGACTGTCATCGGTTGCTGACTTTGACGGGAGAGAAGCATGCGACCGCTGCCATTTTGGAGTCAAGACACTGGGTGCCGTCGCCGCTCCTTCTACATCGATCGAAAACGGCTTCGAGTATCACTTTGACAAGTTCAAAGACGCCCTGGAAGGCTACGTCGAATGCCGCAACAAAGAGCTCGAGCTCGAACGTCAGACCGAAGACGAGACCGACCGTGCGAGCAATGCGTTTGACCAGGCCATCAAAGCGCTTTCGGGCGAGCGTCCACGTATCGCTCCGCCCGGTCGCAACGGCGTGGTTGCCTTTGCGGTTTCGGGTGCCATCTCGAGCCCCGATGAGCTCAACTCTTCGTTTAACACGGCAGTCAGGCTTGGCGATCGCGGTGCCATCTCTGCCGCGGTGCTGGCGCCCGATGAGGCGACGGCGCAAAACAACGTGCTTTCGCGATTTTTCTCGACATTGAAGGAACGCTCGGGTGGCGTTGCCGGCGTACTCGACGGCGTCATGGATGTCTGGGGACGGCTGCTTGTGGGATACGGAGACATCCAAGGTTCGGCCGACGAACTTATGGACGAGATGATTAAAGGCCTAGGAGGGGGCAGCGGCGCGTTGGGCTCCATCGCATCGTGGCTCGGCGATACCGTTTCGGCGTCCGTGGCGGCGCTGGGTTTGGAACCGTGCGACTTGCGCCTGCGAAAGCCGGTGCTGACTGATTCCGCCAACGTCATTAAGAGCCCGGGGTCTGACATTGCTGGTCTCTCTCAAGCGCAAGACAAACTGCGAAGTATTCCGTTGGGCGTGACCGATCCCAAGGCGCTTTGCGAGGCGTTGGAATATCAAGTCGAACGCACCATCAGCGGTACGGTGTTCACGCTTGCGGAGATTCCTCTGCCCGGCGGCGGCTCCATCCCGCTCACCGTCGATGTCGCCACGCTGGTTGGCGCTCTGGGCGGTGGGTCGTAATGAGTATCCGCATGCGTCTGCGCGAGGAGCGCGCCCAAGCGACGGTGGAGATAACAGTGGTTACGCCCGTTTTGCTGGTGCTGGCACTCATCGTATACAACGTCATGATCTATGCCAGCGCTGTCGCGCGCTTCGACCGCGTGGTGCCCGACATCGTGTTGGCGCACGCCGTGGCGCCGAGCGGGGAGGGCGACGAAAGCTCTGTCGATGCCTCGGCGACGGTCCGGACTCAAATTCTGAATGCCATGGAAGGCTATGACTTGCAGATCGAAGTGTCGAGCGAGCAAGGCGCGGAGGCATCGGATGGTGGCCTGCTCTCCCTATCCGGTACGTTTAGGACCTACACCTGCACCATGCACTATGAGCCGTGGCCGACTTCTCTCAGCATCGCTGGCGTTCCGCTGGGGGCGCCGACAACGTTGTCGCACGAGCGCGCGGTGACGGTCGATCCATGGCGTCCGGGGGTGGTCATGTGACCGCGGTCTCGTCCTACATCGCCTACGCGCGGGCACTCAATAGGCTGGGCTGGACGCCGGCCGAGTTTGCGGTGGCGGAGTCGTTTGCCGTGCGCCTGCGCGGCATGCTGGGACGGTGTCCGGTTGCCGCCAACGGTCTGCCGCTCGTCATGGCATTTCCACGCTGCTCTTCGGTCCATACGTGTTTTATGGCCTATCCCATCGATATCGCCTTTATCGATGCACGTGGCTATGTCCTCGTATGCTACGAAAACGTACGTCCCTGGCGTATGTGCTCCTGCCCCGGCGCCTGGGCCGTACTAGAGCGTCCTTCAATCATTGTTTCGACCCCTGCTCTCCAACGCGTGCCGGCTTAAGAATTGGCGACAGCGGACTTTCGTCATACGAAATTGGGTAAGATGGAGGAGAAGATGCATGGATGTTGAGATCCATCCCAACGCTAAAAAGCACCTGACGGAAAAGCAGGTGCTTGGCGCTTGGCTTGCGGTTACTGAGTGCATTCGTCGCGAGCCGAAGGACGAGCCGCCGAGATGGCTTGCGATTGGATGGCTCCCAGACGGACGAAGCGTGGAGCTTGTCGCGGTCGAGCTTGTCCGTGGGGGCTTATCATTCATGCCTTGTCTCCAGTCCAGAAGAAATTTTGGCAGGAGATTGAACGGGCTCGGCAAAGGGGTCGATGATGGGCAAGACGTATACGGCCGCTAATGGTCAGGTTGTAACGGATGAAATGATTGACGCGTGGTGCGAGTCGTACGAGCGCGGAGAGTTTCCGGATGGCGAACACACCGTTGGTGGGATCGTGCATGGACGGCCCCCACTCTCGGGTGAGGGGACGGCAACGCTGTCGGTCAAGATTCCTCTGGGAATGAAGGAGGCCATTCGTCGACGGGCGGCTGCCGAGGGGATGACGCCAAGTGAGTTTGCCCGTGCGGCTCTGAGCGAAAAACTTCTTGCTGCCGGCTGATGCCTCTGACGTGCCGATTTAAAGAACCGAGGCTGTGCTCAAAAACTTTTTTGAAATTCTCGGTTGACCGGAACGCGTCCTTGGTTATACTAATCAAGCCTTGAAACAAGGCACACCTCAAATGGCTGGGTAGCTCAGTTGGTAGAGCAGAGGACTGAAAATCCTCGTGTCAGGGGTTCGATTCCCTTCCCCGCCACCTTGAATTGACTAGGACCTCTGCAAAGGGGTCCTTTTCTTTTATGTAGGGTTCTGCGGAAACTGCGTCCCAGAATAAGGGCTCAGAACGGGACACACTTTCCGGTGCCTGCCTCCGGCGCGCGTACACACCTCGTCGCACCATTCCGAGTCCGTCTGCTCCCAGACATTCCTCCCACTTTCGCGTCACTTTGCAGACCGTTCGGTCGCCTGTCCGCACACGCGGGTATACTCAAAACGATACTTATCCTACGCAATACGATGCGGGTTCGACCTGCATGATCCGAAGGAGGCAGTGATGGAGAGGATACTCGGCGTTAATCTCTCTGGCTGGTTTATTCCCGAGCCTTGGGTGACCCCGTCGCTGTACGCGGCGACCGGTGCATCCAACGCGGCTGAGCTACAGGAGGCCATGGGTACCGCCGCCTATAACGAGCGCATGCGCCGCCATTACGAGACGTTTGTGAGCGAGGACGATTTTCGCCGCATGGCGCAGATCGGTCTCAATGCCGTGCGTCTGCCGGTGCCCTGGTATGCCTTTGGCTCACAGGAGTCCGATGCCTCCTACATATCGGTTGTCGATTACATCGACCGCGCAATTGAGTGGACTGCCAAGTACGACATCCGCGTGCTGCTCGATCTGGCAACCGTGCCCGGTGGCCAGGGCGATTCCAACGATTCGCCCACCACGCCGGAGGCTGTTGCCGAGTGGCATTCGTCCACCAACGGCCGTCATGTCGCACTCGACGTGCTCGAGCGCTTGGCCGATCGCTATGGCGAGGCCGAGAGCCTGCTGGGCATTGAGCTGCTGGACACGCCGCAGATGAGCGTTCGCAAGAGCCTCTTCACCATGACGGATGGCATTCCTGCTCACTACCTGCGCAATTTCTATCGCGATGCCTACGAGCTCGTCCGTTCGTATATGCCCGAGGATAAGATCGTCGTCTTCTCGTCGTCGGGGCATCCCAGCGAGTGGAAGCATTTTATGCGCGGCGCCAAGTACAAGAACGTCTACATGGACCTTCACCTGTACCATTACCGCGACGAGTATGCGCTCGACATCACGAGCCCTCGCGGGCTGACGACGGCGATTTCGCGTAACAAGCGCGAGCTTAAAGAAGCGATTTCGACTGGGTTCCCCGTGCTGGTGGGCGAATGGTCGGGCGCGGCGATCTTTGCCAACTCGTCGGTTACGCCCGAGGGCCGCAATGCCTACGAGCGCGTGTTTATCGCCAACCAGCTGGCTTCGTTTGCGCCGGCTGCCGGTTGGTTCTTCCAAACGTGGAAGACCGAGAAGCGCATTGCAGCATGGGACGCCCGCGCGGCGCTCGGTACGCTCGAGCGCGGCATGATTGAATAGGTTGATATGACGCAAAACAGCGCCCATACGGGCAAACTCTATGTGGTCGGCACGCCCATCGGCAACCTGGGCGACCTGTCCCCGCGCGTTGGTGAGGCCTTTGCCGCTGCTGATGCCATCTGCTGCGAAGACACGCGTGTGACGTCAAAGCTACTGATGCACCTGGGCATTTCCAAGCCGCTTGTCCGTTGCGACGAGAATGTGATCGCCAGCCGCGCCGCCGGCCTGGTCGACCGTCTGCTGGCGGGGGAGACCCTCGCTTTTGCCTCGGACGCCGGCATGCCGAGCGTGTCCGATCCCGGCCAGGCGCTGGTCGAGGCGGCGCGTGAGGCCGATGTGCCCGTCGAAGTTATTCCCGGGCCCTCTGCTTGCGTCACGGCGCTTGTTTCGTCCGGCATTCCCTGCGAGCATTTTTTCTTCGAGGGCTTTTTGGGCCGAAAGCACGGCGACCGTGTGCGCCGTTTGCAGCGCCTTGCCGTGGTGCCCGGCGCACTCATCTTCTACGAGTCTCCACATCGCATCGTGGCGACGCTCGAGGCCGTGGCGGAGGTCTTTCCCCAGCGTGAGGTTGCCGTCTGCCGCGAACTCACCAAGCTGCACGAGGAGGTCTTGCGCGGGCCCGCTGACCAGCTTGCCGAGGAGCTGCGTGCTCGCGGCGAGGTAAAGGGCGAGATTGCGCTGGTCATCGCGCCACCGAGCGAGGATGAGGAGGCCGGTATCGTGCCGGTCGGCGCCACGGCAGCGGATCCCGACGAGGCCCTGCGCGAGGATATCCGCGCCGCGCTCGAGGAGGGGGAGCCCGCGTCTGCGGTGGCCAAGCGCCTGTCTCAGAAGTATTCGCGCCGCAAGCGCGATGTCTATGCCATGGTGCTCGATATGCAATAGATGGAGGATATCCAGCCCTTGCGCTAGAATCATCCTCTGTATGCAACGTTTTTCTGGAGGACAAACCCCATGGATCAAAGCAAGCCTTCGTTCTTTATCACGACGCCCATCTACTACGTCAACGCCGATCCGCACCTGGGCACGGCTTATTCCACCATCATCGCCGACGTTCAGGCTCGCTATCGCCGTTCCGCCGGCTATAACGTCAAGTTCCTGACCGGCATGGACGAGCACGGCGAGAAGGTCGCCGAGGCCGCAGCCAAGCATGGCATGACGCCGCAGGAGTGGACCGATAGCCAGGCCCCGCACTTCAAGGAGCTTTGGAGCAAGCTCGAGATTTCCAACGACGACTTCATCCGCACCACCGAGCCGCGCCAGCATCATGCCGTGCAGTACCTGTGGGAGCGCATGAAGGAGTCCGGTTACCTGTATAAGGGCAGCTACGACGGTTGGTATTGCGTGCCTGACGAGACCTACTTCACTGATACGCAGGTCCAGAAGGGCGACGAGGAGTACGGCAGCGTCGGCCAGCATCTATGCCCCGACTGCCACCGTCCGCTTGAGCGCGTCCAGGAGGAGTCCTACTTCTTTAAGCTTTCCGCCTTCCAGGACAAGCTTCTCAAGCTCTATGACGAGCACCCCGACTTTGTCGAGCCTGCGTTCCGCATGAACGAGGTTCGCAGCTTTGTCGAGGGCGGCCTCAACGACCTTTCCGTGAGTCGCACGAGCTTTGACTGGGGCATCCAGGTTCCGTTTGACGAGGGCCATGTGACCTATGTATGGTTTGACGCGCTGCTCAACTATATGACGGCCGTCGGCTACGGTGTCGACACCGACGAGGCGCGTGCCGAGCTGGCCTATCGCTGGCCCGCGCAGTTCCACATCGTGGGTAAGGACATCATCCGCTTCCACTGCGTCATTTGGCCCGCCATGCTCATGGCCATCGGCGAGGCCCTGCCCGAGCACGTCTTTGCCCACGGCTTCCTGACCGTGCGCAATGCCGAGACCGGCAAGGCCGAGAAGATGTCCAAGAGCCGCGGTAACGCCATCGCTCCGCAGGACGTTATCGACATGCTGGGCGTCGAGGGCTATCGCTACTACTTTATGACCGACGTCGTTCCCGGTACCGACGGCGCTATCAGCTTCGATCGCATGGAGCAGGTCTACAACGCCGACCTGGCCAACAGCTGGGGCAACCTTATCTCGCGTTCGCTCAACATGAGCGGCAAGTACTTTGACGGTTGCGCGCCCGCCAAGCCCGCATCGTTCGATGCGTTCGACAACCCGCTGGCAAAGATCGCCGATGGCCTGGTCGACCGCTACATGGCCAAGATGGACGTGCTCGATTACGGCGGAGCCAAGGACGAGGTTATGGAGCTCATCCACGCCGCCAACCACTACATCGAGGACTCCGAGCCTTGGGCGCTTGCCAAGGATGAGGCTAAGGCTGACGAGCTGGCATTTGTGATCTACAACCTGCTCGAGGCCATCCGCATTGCCGCTCACCTGCTGATGCCGCTCATGCCTCAGACCTCTGCCGAAGCCCTGCGCCGCCTGTCCTGCGAGGACGAGGCCGCGAGCGACGACCTCAAGGGCATTTGCGCTTGGGGCCTGCTTGCCGGTGGTCAGCCCGTCGAGAAGGGTGAGCCGCTGTTCCCGCGTCTGGGCTAAGACGCCGCGCGCCATATCGGCAATTTGCTGTTTAGATGTAAGGGCATGGCCGCAACGGTCCATGCCCTTTTGTTTCAAGACGCCGCCATCATGCTAAGGAGGCAACTATGACAACTTCGCCTTTGGCAAACCCCACGGCAACAAGGGAGCTGCTGGAGGAGTTTGGCCTTGCGACCAAGCATCGCCTGGGCCAGAACTTCCTGATCGACAACCATGTAATTGAGCGCATTTGCGAGCTTTCCGAGCTCACGGGCGATGAGCGCGTGCTCGAGGTTGGCCCGGGCGTTGGTACGCTCACGCTCGCGCTGCTGCAGGAGGCGGCGTGCGTCACGTCGATCGAGGCCGATCCCGAACTCGAACCGGTGCTCGATGCCCATGCCGCCGACTATGCCAACTTCCGCTTTATCATGGGCGACGCGCTCAAGGTGACGACGGGGCAGATTGAGCAGGCTGCAGGCGGTGAGCCGACGGTATTTGTCGCGAACCTGCCCTATAACGTGGCGGCGACGATCATCCTGCAGTTCTTCCAGACGATGCCCGCGCTCAAGCGTGCCGTGGTCATGGTTCAAAAGGAGGTTGCCGATCGCATTGCCGCGGTGCCGGGTAACAAGACCTATGGCGGCTACACGGCAAAGCTCGGCCTGTATGCGCAGGTTACGGGTCGCTTTGAGGTGCCGCCACGTTGCTTTATGCCGGCACCGCACGTGGACTCGGCCGTCGTGCGTATCGACCGTGTTGACGGCGTGGCGCCCGAAGGACTCGATCGCGAGTTTGTGGCCCGCGTGATTGATGCGGCATTTGCTCAGCGCCGCAAGACCATCCGCAATTCCATGAGCGCCAACGGCTTTGCCAAGGACGTGCTCGACGCCGCCTTTGAGGCTTGCGGTATCGCACCCACCACGCGCGCAGAAACGCTTGATGTTGCCGACTTTATCCGCCTGGCTCAGGAGCTCATCCATGATGCCTAATGCCGAACGCGTGACGTTTACCAAGAAAAAGAAGACGGTTGCTTGTCCCGTGCCCTTGGCACCGCTTGCTGACACGCATGCGCATCTGCTTTCGTTTTGGGGGAAAGAAGTGCCCGAGACGCTCGTGCGCGCCAAAGCCGCGGGCGTCGACCTGTTGGTGACGATGCTCGACCCCATCGCCGACAAGCGCAGCGTGACGGACTATAGCGACTGGCTCGTGCGCGAAATTCTGCCGATGCGGGATATTCCGCAGATCAAGTATCTCGCTGGCGTTCACCCCTATGGCGCGCCGGATTATACCGATGACATTCACGCGCAGGTTGTTGCTGCGCTCGATGACCCTTTGTGCGCCGGTATCGGCGAGATCGGTCTGGACTACCACATGGATTACGACGACGACATCGCGCCGGCGCCCCACAGTGTGCAGATTGATTGCATGGCGCGTCAGCTCGAAGTTGCCGTGCGCCGCAATGTGCCGGTGGAGCTGCACCTGCGGCACGAGGACTCGGATGGGGAGCGCACCTCGCATATGGATGCGTACAACGTGCTGCGCGAGGTGGGTGTGCCTCAGGCCGGTTGCGTGCTGCACTGCTTTGGCGAGGACCGCGCCACGATGGAGCGCTTTGTGGAGCTGGGCTGCTATATCGCCTATGGTGGTGCGGCCACCTTTAAGCGCAACGACGACGTGCGCGAGGCATTTGCGGCGACCCCGCTCGACCGCATTTTGTTCGAGACGGATTGCCCGTATATGGCGCCGGAGCCCATTCGCGGTCTTGAATGCGAGCCAGCAATGATCTCCATTACGGCAAACGCGCTGGTTAACGACCGTGTCGATCGCACTGGTGAGGACGCCGAAACAATCGCGCATGCCGCTTGGGAAAATGCCT
The DNA here is from genome assembly GCA_902490445.1 of uncultured Collinsella sp. GTDB lineage: Bacteria > Actinomycetota > Coriobacteriia > Coriobacteriales > Coriobacteriaceae > Collinsella. The sequence goes on along the minus strand of CABUDZ010000001.1, from coordinate 8,197 downwards.
GCAAACTTTTTCAAAAATAGTTCTTGCGTTCGCGGTGGCGCTCCGTTATTCTAATTCCTGCACGCGGGCGTGGCGGAATTGGCAGACGCGTACGGTTCAGGTCCGTATGGGGGCAACCCCATGAAGGTTCAAGTCCTTTCGCCCGCACCATTGATTGAAAGAGCTCCCAGCAATGGGAGCTTTTTTGTTATGGGCCCGTCGCAGGGACTTGAACCTGTGAAGGAGCGAGCGTAAAGAAAACGCGGAGCGTTTTTAGCGAGCTGGCGAGGACGCCGGCAGGCGGCCGATGCCGGTGCGGATCCGCGAAGCGGATACGCGGACGTCCTTTCGCCAGCACCATGGATTGAAAGAGCTCCCAGCAATGGGAGCTTTTTTGTTATGCACGATCTCCTTGGACGGGTATCCTAATGCCAACGTGTGCCTATCAGAGGAGAGACCATGCTGTTTTCCGGTATCATCGCCGCCCTTACCAGCCTTTTGATTCCCATCATCATCCTGTTGTTGCTGCTCCCCAACGCCTGCTACGTCGTTGAGCAGCAGCACGCTGTGATCATCGAGCGCTTGGGTAAGTTCAATCGTATCGTCAACGCGGGCTTCCACGTGAAGGTGCCCGTGATTGACCGCAAGGCCGCCACGGTGAGTCTGCGCACCATGAAAAATGGTTTTGGCATCGACGTTAAGACCCAAGACAACGTGACCATTGGCCTTGAGGTCTCCGCTCAGTACCACGTGAGCTATGACATGGGCGCCGGCCCGGCAGATTCGGGCATCTACAAGAGCTACTATATGCTGCAGGAGCCCGTCGACCAGATGCGCGACTTCATCACCGACGCCCTGCGCTCCTCCATCCCCGTCTACACACTCGATGAGGTCTTTGCCAAGAAGGATGACATCGCCAAGGATGTCAACGCTACCGTTTCCGAGCAGATGGCCGCCTACGGCTTCACCCTCGTGTCGACGCTCATCACCAAAATCGCACTGCCGACCGAGGTTGAGAACTCCATGAACGACATCAACGCTGCCCAGCGCAAGCGCGCTGCCGCGCAGGAGCTCGCCGAGGCCGACCGCATCAAGCGCGTCACCGAGGCGACCGCCGAGGCCGAGGCTATGGAAAAGGCGGGTGAGGGCATCGCCAACCAGCGCAAGGCCATCGCGCTGGGTATCAAAGATTCGCTCGAGATCATCCAGGAGACGGGTGTCGGCAATGACGAGGCCAACCAACTGTTCATGTTTACGCAGTGGTCCGAGATGATGACGGAGTTCGCTCGCACGGGTAAAACCTCGACGGTCGTGCTGCCGAGCGACTTTTCGCAGTCGGCCTCGATGTTCGAGCAGATGCTGGCCGCCGGCAAAGTTCAAAACGATTCGAAGGAGTAGACGCGCGTGAAATACACCGTCGTTTGCGTCGGTAAGCTCAAGGAGCGCTTTTGGAAGGACGCGTGCGCTGAGTACACCAAGCGCCTAGGTGCCTATGCCAAGGTGGATATCCGCGAGGTGGCCGATATCGACCCGGCTAAGGCGGGCGGCGTGGATGCCGCGCGCGACAAGGAGGGGGCGGCGATTCTTGCCGCCTTGCCATCTCGAGCGCATGTGATCCTGCTGGCTATCGAGGGCAAGGAGCGCTCGAGCGAGGAGTTTTCGGCGAGGCTCGACGATCTTATGCTGCGAGGCAGCAGCGACATTGCCTTTGTAATCGGCGGTTCGGACGGCGTGAGTGATGAGGTGCGCGCCCGCGCCGACGAGATGCTCAGCTTTGGACGCATTACCTTGCCGCATAACCTGGCGCGTGTGGTGCTGCTAGAGCAGATTTACCGTGCCTGCAAGATCAGTCGTGGCGAGCCGTATCACAAGTAGGTCGGCAATACGAAACAATAGCGTGGGACAATGACTTTCGTTTTTGAGGAACGCATCTGAGAGGACTGTGTGATATGAAGATCGGATTTGTCGGTTTTGGCAATATGGCGAGTGCTATGGCCGATGGCTGGATTGCCGCCGGCGTGGCCGCGGGCGACATGTGCGCCTGCGCAGGCCGCTACGATGCTTTGGTCGAGCGTTGCGAGGTGCGCGGCATGGTCGCCTGCCACGATGCCGCCGAGGTTGTCGCCGCATCCGATATCGTGGTCGCTGCGGTCAAACCGTACATGATCGAGAAGGTATTCGCCCCGCTCAAGGATGCTCTTGCCAAAAAGGTCGTTCTGTCGGTTGCCTGGACCTGGGACAGTGCCAAGTGGGAGCAGGTCCTGCCGGGCGTCGCGCATATCTCGACGGTGCCCAACACGCCGGTTTCGGTGAGCGAGGGCGTCATCGCCTGCGAGAAGGCTTCGACGCTTAACGACGAGCAGCGTGCTGTGGTGCTCGACCTGCTCGGTAAGCTTGGCGCTGTCGTCGAGCTCGACACAAGCCTGCTGTTTGTGGGCGGCACGGTGGGTGGTTGCGCTCCGGCGTTTGTCGCCATGGCAATCGAGGCCCTGGGCGATGCGGCGGTCAAGCACGGTATCCCGCGTGCGGATGCTTATCGCATTGTGAGCCAGATGGTGCTGGGTACGGCAAAGCTGCAGCTTGCAACTGGCCAGCATCCTGCGGCGATGAAGGATGCCGTATGCTCGCCCGGCGGTGCCACCATCAAGGGCGTCGTTGCACTCGAGGACGCCGGCATGCGCAGCGCCCTGGTCAAGGCAATCGACGCAACCCTCCAGTAAAACCGACCAAAAAAGGGACAGTTTATTTTGGCAGGTTTTTCCTGCGGTTTTGTCCTTTTAGCGAAAAGTGCCCCGCAACTGGCTCAATTCCAGTTGCGGGGCACTTGCGTTTGCCCAGATAAAACCGACCAAAATAAACCTGTCCCTTTTTGGCAGGTTAGTCCCAGAAGCTGTCTTCTTCGTCCTCGGACTTGGGGCCGCGGTCGACATACATCTTATGGGTGCGCTTCTCCATTACAAAGGCAATAATCGCAAACAGCAGGATGCCGCCGGCGAAAAGGATGGCAAAACCGGTGCGGGTGCCAAACAAAAAGGAAAAAACTGCGTCCATTGGGTGCCTTCTTGCGTAGTTGAGTTGGGTCGTAAACGCTCATAAGTATATACTTGCCCATACATGTACAAGGTTGCAACCTAAATGGAATGTATATCGCCGGAGGATCTAATGCTTGATATCAAGTTTGTTCGCGAGAACCCCGATGCCATCGATGTCGCCATGGCTAACCGCCAGACGTCTTGGGATCGCGAGAAGTTCTTTGAGCTCGACGACGAGCGTCGTGCCGTCATCACTGAGGTTGAGGAACTTCAAGCCACGCGCAATGCCGAGTCCAAGAAGATCGGCGCCCTGATGAAGGAGGGCAAGAAGGACGAGGCCGAGGCCGCCAAAGAGGCCGTGCGCGCCGTCAACGAGAAGATTGACGGTCTGGCCGAGCGCCGCACCGCCCTCGAGCAGGAGCAGTACGACTTCATGGCTCACCTGCCCAACATTCCTTGCGAGGCCACGCCGTACGGCAAGGACGAGGACGAGAACATCGAGCGCCGTCGTTGGGGCACCCCGCGCGAGTTCGACTTCGACTTTAAGCCGCACTGGGATCTGGGCACCGATCTGGACATCCTCGACTTCGAGCGTGGCAACAAGCTCTCCGGCAGCCGCTTCACCGTTCTCGGTGGCGCCGGCGCCCGCCTGGAGCGCGCCCTTATCAACTTCTTCCTGGACACGCACACGAGTCGTGGCTTTAAGGAGTGGTGGCCGCCCATCGTCGTCAAGCGTCAGACCATGTTCGGTACGGGTCAGCTGCCCAAGTTCGAGGACGACGCCTATCACGTCTCGGGCGACAACTTCCTGATCCCCACCGCCGAGGTCGTGCTCACCAACCTGCACGCCGGTGAGGTCCTCGACGCCGATACCCTGCCGCGCCGCTACACCGCCTTCACCCCCTGCTTCCGCGAGGAGGCCGGCTCCGCTGGTCGCGATACCCGCGGCATCATTCGCCAGCACGAGTTCGACAAGGTCGAGATGGTCAAGTTTGCCAAGCCGGAGGAGTCCGACGAGGAGCTCGAGAGCATGACCGCCGAGGCCGAGTTCCTGCTGCAGCAGCTGGGTCTTCCGTATCGCGTGATTAGCCTGTGCACCGGCGACCTGGGCTTCTCCGCCCGTCAGACCTACGACGTCGAGGTCTGGCTGCCGAGCTACAACGCCTACAAGGAGATCAGCTCCTGCTCCAACTGCGGTGACTTCCAGGCCCGTCGCGCCAACATCAAGTATCGCGACCCCGAGAACTTCAAGGGTTCGCGCTATCTGCACACCCTCAACGGTTCCGGTCTGCCGGCTGGCCGTACCATGGCAGCCATTCTGGAGAACTACCAGAACGCTGACGGCACCATCACGATCCCCGAGGTTCTGCGTCCCTACATGGGCGGCCTCGAGAAGATCGAGCCGGTCGCGTAGATTGGCTGCATAAGCGATTTGCTAGGGCACTCCTTTTTGGGGTGCCCTTTTTGTGTGCGGCCATACCATGCTGTGCGGACAGCTCAATAGAAAACACACGAACAACTGTTCTGTATACAGCCATCTACCTGCTATGCTTTTGCTAAATAAGAGCGAGAGAAAGGGGACGCGATGGAGCTGTTTGATGATCGGGTGGTTTTGTTTGAGAGCGACGAGGGCGGGGAGTACCTGCTTGTGACGTGTGAGCCGTCTGGCATGGGTGGCCTGGTGGTTCGACAGACGAGCGAGGGGCCGTTGACGCAATGGTGCTACGAGGAGTCGCCTCATGTGGTTGAGGCGTTTGTGGCGCACGAGGGGCTTGTGGCCCTAGAGCATTTCTATGGGGTCCAGACATCTAATCAGGTTGCTCGCATGTTGAGCATCTCGTTTGCCGATTATGATTGTGCCCAGCGGGTGAGATCGCTCCTGAGGGAACTTGATGCTAAGTTGACGTGATCGAAAAGCCAATCGATCGTACGGGGAATGGCGGTATATGCGGAGCAGCATGACAAGACTGCGTTCCACAAAAAAGTTTGAAATTGTGCTTGACTCCAATAAGCTTAAGTGGTTTTATATGTCTTGCGCTGCGGCGTTACCTCAGCTGGATAGAGGGTCTGACTACGAATCAGAACGTCATAGGTTCGAATCCTATACGCCGCACCAATTGAAATTGAAAGCCTCCGGCAACGGGGGCTTTTCTTTTAGGCGGACGCCGCATGGATTCGAACCTCGGTCGAGGCACGAACAACTTAATTATCACTCCGTAAAATTTTTTCTAATTGTCGCTTGACCCATCGGGGGCTCGCGTGCATAATAATCCGTGCGTTGCGGCGTTACCTCAGCTGGATAGAGGGTCTGACTACGAATCAGAACGTCATAGGTTCGAATCCTATACGCCGCACCATTTGAGATTAAAGCTCCCGGCAACGGGGGCTTTTCTTTTGCGCCAGCTTGAGTGCTTTTGTCCAAAGGGACGATTTCCTGTCGACTCGTGTAAGATTCCGAGTAGATGTCGCGACTTATTCGCGACCACTCCTTCTCAAGCGACCGATCAGGGTGATATTTCGTGGCAGAGCGTCCGACATACAAGCTCAGGTTTCTCGATCCCAAGAAGCGCTTTCCGGCGATGCCCGAGCAGCCTGCGGGACGCTCATATGGCGTGGTCTGGAAACTCTTTGGCGAGGATCAGCATGAATCTTGTTATGTCGTCGAATTCGTTGGCAAAAGCCATGTGTCGCTTTTGGGCTACGTAAGCGTTTCGGGTGAGGTGTACAAGGTGGACCGCCCCGTCAGCGAGGCTCCGCTGCCCAACGATCCCGACATGGAACTGGTCCTTGACGAGTCGGACTCCGGTATTGGTGAGATTATGGTGAGGGGAGCAAACGGCACGATGCGCGCGTGCGCGCGAACCGTCGGCTCTCCCGAAGGTCCCATGCGCGAACAGTCCGATCACGAGACATGGAATTCGACCCGCTCCCTTCCTTACGGTGAGTTCATGGCATCGATGTTCCTGCGCTACGTGATATTCGCTGACTCCGAAAATACCATTGCGAGCACGGCGGACGCCGACGGACTCGACGAGGGTATGCAAAACGTTGTCGACAAGATCAAGCTCGTAAAGTTGCCCGAGCCGGTCGAGGTGTTTTTGGGCTTTAACACGACACCGCTACCTGACGCTATCGAGACACTGCTCTACCGCGTTGACCATGCCGAGAATCCGAGCGGTATCGAGCGCTATGCCGCCGCCCTTATGAGTGAAATTGACTTGCCTCGCTTGCGCACCATCGCCGCTAAGTCCGAGATGAGCCTGGCTCGCATCGATCGCTCAAAGCTTTTCTATCTCAATTTTGATCGCAGCCTGCTGGACCAGGACGAGATTGACATGCTGCTTGCCATCGAGTGCCGTCTTAACCGTCTCTCCGGCATCCTTGAGCACATCGGGGCCGGATTGGTCCCTGCGGCATCCTCGCCGAGCCTTGAGGGCTGCGCGCTCTTTGATGCGTGGCATATCGCCAAGACGACCAACGATGTTCCCCGACTGCTTGATACGGCCTCGAGCGATAACCCGTGGGGCAAACCGGGTACGGTGGCTTGCCAGCCGGGCGGTGAGTGGGATGTGCGTACCCGCTTCGCGCGTATTGTCGAGGCGCTTAACGTGGTCACGCGGCTCGACTATACCTATCGGGCAAACGTTGCCGAGGGGATTATGCTCGTTCGGTTTGGGCAGTCTGTCGTTGATGCCATGCCGCAACGTGAATACGACGCTCAAGATGACGCCTGGCACGAGCTGGACGAGGACACGCGCACGATCTGGGCCGCGGAGCACGATGCGCGCGTGGCGCTCACGCTTGCGGCAGCGTGTTTTGCCGCGGGCACCTGCATCACGCGCTGCTATGTGCAGATTGCTGCTCCCGACAGTGAGCAGGGCGAGTGCGTTGTCGCAACGTATTTCTTTGGGCGTGCGGCCTATCTGGCCGATTGCGTGCCTGTCGCCAAGGATCTTGAGAGCATGGACATGGACGATATGCCGTGCAAGCGTGTGCTTGAGGCGTATGAGTCAACCGCTCCGGAGACGATTGAGCCGGCGGAGGTTCATGCTCGTCCGCGTGATGACCATCGCATGCTGCCGCCGGCGCTGCGCGATCTGCTGCTTGCCGATACGGCTGACGAGCTGGAGGTCATGGAAGAGGACGACGACCCATACGTGGCCCGTGTTGTTGAATTGCGCGAGCAGGCAAAAGTCGACCGTACAGGTGCTTTTGAAGGCTTTTCCCGTCTTGTTGAGGAGTTGGAGGCTAAGTGCGCCGTCGCCGAGCTTTTGGCGACAGGTCCGGTTCAAACGCAGTTTTGCGATAACCAGCTGGTGCGCATGGTGCTACCGGTGTTGGAAGAAGACCGCTCTGTGCGAATCCTTCGTGCGCCCGATGCGCTGTACTTTGCCCAGCACGAGATCTGCAGCTTTTACGCCGAGCAAGAGGACTTTGAACGAGCACTGCCCGAGGTGCGCCATCTTTACGATCTGGCGCGCTCGTCCATGCAGCCGCACTTTGCGCTCATCAACGTGCTTGCGCGTCTGGAGCGCTTTGACGAGATTATCGAGGTGGCGCGCCACGGCCTACGTATTGCCAGCGATCGTTCTGCAATCGGCTACCTGTTCTATCGCTTGGCGTTTGCCTATTGGAATTGCGATCAGCTCGACCTGGCGCTGGCTTGTTACCGTCTGGTGCCGCGCGGCGAGGAGTCGGGCAGCAGCGCGCTGGAAGAAATGCAGGGCCTTATGAACGAGATGGGCGTCAGCGGGCCTCCGACGTTCGAGGAAGCGGTCGAGACCATCCACAAGGCTGGACTAGAGCTGCCGCCAGTGTCCGCCGTGACGAATCAGCTGGCAGATGCCGCTGTGCAACTGGTCGACAACGGTTTCTTTTTCCTGGCGCGCGGTTGTATCTTCCAAATGTGGCGCACCATGGGCAACGACGAGCTCGGCTCCCTCAACCGCTCGCTGGGGTAGGCGAAGCTTTCAAGAAGGAAAGGCTGCTAGGCAATTAGAAAATTTCCTCTTGCCCATCCTTGGCTGTTTGGTTACTATAGAACGGCTGTTACGGAGAGCTGACCGAGAGGCCGAAGGTGCTCGCCTGCTAAGCGAGTATGCCCCAAAAGGGCATCTGGGGTTCGAATCCCCAGCTCTCCGCCAGTATGACTTGAAAGAAGGGTCCCATTTGGGGCCCTTTTTTGT